>JAIRSN010000165.1 GCA_031255425.1 Dysgonamonadaceae bacterium | reverse complement strand
TGCCTGTTGCCTTTAATGAGGTAATGAGGTTGGGATATGGGGACAATGTCTATGTCCCAATTTTATTGCTTCATAAAAATATAAAAGCGGCTGCGCCGCCTACTGAGGTTGTTTTGTTTATAAAATTAGGTAAAAATGAGGTTTGGGGATGCCGGCGGCGCTTTCCATTGTACGTGGAAAACGTCCAGGAGTCTTATTTATGTTTTCAAGGAAAATGGCAAACGTCCCGATGTTAATATTCCCGCTATCCAGGTGACCCGGAAGTTTAAAAGCGGCTGCGCCGCCGCTTGCCAAGTATCTTGGCAAACGTCCCGGAGAAGGTTTTGCGCTTGCCAAGTATCTTGGCAAACGTCCCAGGGAAATTTTTACGCTTGCCAAGTATCTTGGCAAACGTCCCGGAGAAGTTTTTGCGCTTGCCAAGTATCTTGGCAAACGCCCCAGGGAAATTTTTTCGATTGCCAAGTATCAGGGCAAGTAAGAAATTAACAAATTTTCAATTGCCAAGTATCATGGCAAGTAAGAAATTAACAAATTTTCGATTGCCAAGTATCATGGCAAATAAGAAATTAACAAATTTTCGATTGCCAAGTATCATGGCAAGTAAGAAATTAACAAATTTTCGATTGCCAAGCATCATGGCAAGTAAGAAATTAACAGATTTTCGATTGCCAAGCATCATGGCAAGTAAGAAATTAACAGATTTTCGCTTAAAATTATAAAAGACACTGCGTATCCGGCGGCTCAGCCGCTTTTATTTCTTTAGGAGACACTGTTTCCGCAGCCAAGCAGATACACCGCACTCCTTTAAAATTATAAAGGCGGCTGCGCCTCAAAATATAAAAGACACCGCGTGTCCTGGCAAACTTTTTGAACAAAAACAGGAGTATGAACAAATCATCATCATTGAATTACCCGGATTAAATTATTGACAAATAAAAGCTAAACCATAGAATAAAAGAATCATGAATAAAAAAGATTGGGAAGATAAGCCGGAAAAAGAAGCCGGTTTTGCTGACAACTTAACAGACAATCTGTCAAAAGAACAAGCAGCAGAAGAACCGCAGGAAGACGCTTCGGAAAACCCTGACAATGTGTCGGAAACTCCGGAAGAACCGGATGCGGCAGAAGCGCTGGACAAACTGAAAGACTCCTACCTCCGGTTGATGGCAGAATACGATAATTACAGGAAACGGACGATCAAAGAAAAAGCCGACCTGATAAAAAACGGCGGCGAAAAAGTGCTGACCGGGCTGTTGCCTGTCGTAGACGACTTGCAACGGGCATTGGAAAACGTAGATAACGCCCGCGACCTGGATGCCGTAAAAGAAGGCGTCCGGCTGATCTACCAGAAATTCCTCGCCTTCCTCCAACAGAACGGAGTGAAAGCCATCGAAACCGCCGGCGAACTTTTCGACGCCGACCTGCACGAAGCCATCGCCACGGTTCCGGCTCCGGCGGACGACCAAAAGGGAAAAATCATCGATAATATACAAACAGGGTACACCCTGAACGATAAAGTCATCCGTCACGCCAAAGTAGTGGTGGCAAACTAAAGGAAAATAGAAAATGGCAACTGCAACAAAAAAAGATTATTACGAAGTACTGGAAGTTTCCAAGACGGCTTCGGCGGAAGAAATAAAAAAAGCCTACCGGAAAAAGGCGATCCAATACCATCCCGACAAGAATCCGGGGGATAAGGCAGCGGAAGAGAAGTTCAAAGAAGCCGCCGAAGCGTACGAAGTGCTGAGCGACGAAAACAAAAGAAGCCGCTACGACCAGTTCGGGCATGCCGGATTAGGCGGCGCGGCGGGCGGCAATTACGGCGGCGGCATGTCGATGGAAGATATTTTTTCGCACTTCGGCGATATATTTTCCGAAAGTTTCGGCGGCGGCTTCAGCGGCTTCGGCGGCTTCCGTTCCGGCGGCGGAAAGCAGGTAAACCGCGGGTCGGACCTGCGGGTGAAAGTCAAACTGACGCTCAAAGAGATTGCAACCGGCGTGGAAAAGAAAATCAAGGTAAAGAAATACGTCGCTTGTTCGCATTGCAACGGAAGCGGCGCAGAAAACAGCCAGGCTTACGCCACCTGCACTTCCTGCGGAGGGAAAGGACACGTCACGCAGGTGATGAACAGCATCTTCGGACAGATGCAAACCTCGGCGGTCTGCCCGAATTGCCACGGCGAAGGGAAAGTGATCACCAAGAAATGTCCCCACTGCTACGGCGAAGGCATTGTCCGCGACGAAGAAGTCATCACCATCAACATTCCGGCAGGAGTCGAAGAAGGGATGCAACTCTCGGTGCGGCAACGGGGGAACGCCGCCCGTCACGGAGGCGTCAACGGCGATTTGCTGGTAGTGATTGAAGAAGAAGCGCATCCCGAACTGATCCGCGACCAGCAGGACATTATCTACAACCTGATACTGACCTTCCCGCAAGCCGCCCTGGGAAGCACGGTGGAAGTGCCGACGCTGGAAGGGAAAGCCAAAATAAAAATCGAATCCGGCACACAGCCGGGCAAAGTACTTCGGCTGAAAAACAAAGGTTTGCCCTCCGTCAACCAGTACGGGAGCGGCAGGAAAGGCGATTTGCTGATCAACATCGCCGTCTATGTCCCCGAAAACCTGACAAAAGAACAGAAAGAGGCTTTGTCCGAAATGGAAACCGCCTCGAACTTCCAACCTACTCCTTCGATTAAGGAGAAGATATTCGGTAAATTCAGAAATATGTTCGATTGACTCGCTGCAAGGTGGAACCCGGCGGACACGCAGTGTCTTTTATATTTTTGGGAGCTTTCACCCAGGATTTCACCCCGGGCTGGGTTATGCGGCCCCCTTCAGGGTCGGAGGCGCAGGCTTCTAATGCAAGCAATAAGGCAAAAAGCAACCCCGGACTTTCGCCCGGGGCTATGCGGAGTTAAAATTCCGGCGCGGCAAAGATCATTAACAACTTATGCACTTTAGGAACAAACCTTTTTGAGCAGGAAATGATTAGCGATAACATAGTGGCCTCGGTTGACGCCCAAAAAGAAACCTTTACCGGCTGCCGGAATGAATGATTGTTTTTTTATCGCTTAAAAACACCAGGCGACCGGCATCAATCGTTTTCCAGAAGCCATGCGTCGCTGAATCTCGGCGCGTATTTCACTTTGATGTCGTCTCTTTCGGTGACGGCTTGCGACCGTTCGCTAAACGTAGCGACAATCACCCGGTACATTCCTTTCTCGTTCTGCGCAACGACCGGACGGTAGCCGTCGTATGCCATCTGTTCCTTCAACGACTGTGCGTTCGTTTGATTCAGGAAACTGCCGATGACGACGCTGTACTGCTGCAAGCTGTTGCCGTCTAAGGGTTTTACTTTCTCTTTTTGGAAGACATCCGTATCGACACGTTTCGGTTGCGGGGCGGAAACGGCCGGCGCCGGTTCTTCTACAATGGGTTTGGCGGTCGCCGTTTCATACACTTTCGAATAAGCGCTCTGCTTCGCTTTGCATCCGCTTAAAGCGAACAGGATAACAATCATTAATCCGAATAAATAAAATTTTGAGTTCATAACATCCAAGTTTTAATAAATTAGAGGACAAATATAATCAATTAATTTTTCAATCTATCGTAAGGCGGAATTTCTTTCTGAAAAAAGTATTCCTGTTTTTCGTGGTCAATATAGCAGCAAAAATGTTGCAAGCCATTGGAAACCACAAGCCACGCCACTTGCAGGTGCATGTTGTAACGGGCAATCTGGTCGAAGACCGGCTGGTCGATCGCCACCGTCGGCGCCTTGTACTCGATAATCATCCGTGCGTTCAGGAAGTTGTCGTAGAGGACCGTATCGCAACGGCGGCTCCGGTTCCCCAGTTCGATGCAGACTTCGTTTGCCAACAAGCCTTCCGGATAATGCTTGTGTTCGATCAGGTAGTGAATAAAATGCTGGCGAACAAATTCTTCCGGCGTCAAACGAACGAACTGTTTGCGCAAGCGGTCGAAAACATAGGCTTTGTTTTTCTGCTGCTTTATTTTCAACTGGACGGGCGGAAGATTTAAGCCGGACATCGGGAGGCTGGTTGAGGATGACTGACCCGCGTTCATGCCGGTTTCCGGGCATGTATCGTATGCAGGTAATAAATGATCTGTTTCGCCAACTCCCGGACTTTCAGGCCTTCGGCTTCGATGTCGGGCAAGACGGTGATCGAGAGGTCGTATTGCGGCAGATCGTTTTTCTTCAGCCCGGTTTTGATGGAAGCGGTGGAATGAGCCAGCAGGTATTCCAGGGAGGCGATCCGGCGCGTCGTCAGGTCAATCACGGCGTCGAACTTTTTCCCATCCAGTTCTTTGGCGATGTCTTTTATCTTGTTGTCGAACAAGTCATCGACGTCTTTGGGCGTGATGATGCGGTAAGGCGTCCGGGAGTAGTCCGATTCGTCTTTCTTGTCCTGATAGGCATAAACGGTGACCTGCTTTTTCAGCTTTTTCAGCTTCAATACAAAGGTGTTCGCCTCCTCGTAATGGGCGGTATCAAACAAAATAAGAACCGAATGAATGTCTTTCAGATTGAGAAAGCGCTTTTCCCGTTCGCTGTTCTTATAGTATTTTTCCAACTTTTTCTTTAGACTAAATTTATACATCATATTCCCTGATTTTGAATCATTGTAAGAAATTCGTATTCGTTGATTATCTTAATTCCCAAACTTTTTGCTTTTTGCAGTTTGGCAGGCCCCATATTTTCCCCCGCCAAAACGAAATGGGTTTTCGCCGAGATGGAACCGGTATTCTTTCCTCCGTTTTTCTCGATCAGCTCCTTGTATTCATCGCGGGAATGTTCCGTGAAAACGCCGCTGATCACAAACGTTTTTCCTTGCAACCGGTCGGTTCGCTCCGCCAGAATCCCGGCGTCCAACGCCCATTGCAGCCCGTAGCTTTTCAGTTTCCGGATCAACTCCCGGTTAGACCCGGCGGAAAAGTAATCCAACACGCTCCGCGCAATGGCATCCCCGATTTCGTCCACCGCGATCAACTGTTCGTACGTGGCATCCATCAGCTCCTCGATGCTGGGGAACGCCTTTGCCAGCCGCTTGGCGACGGTTTCGCCCACAAAACGGATTCCGATCGCATATAAAACACGGTCGTAGGGAATTTGTTTGGAAGCCTCGATACTTTCCAGGAAATTGCCGGCGCTTTTTTCGCCCCAGCGTTCCAATTTCAACATATCCTCCAGCCGGATTTCGTATAAACCGGCTATATCGTTGACCAGTCCGGCTTCGTAAAACAGGTGGATGGTTTCTTCCCCGGCATTGATATTCATGGCTTTCCGTCCGGTAAAGTGTTCGATCATTCCTTTGATCTGGGGCGCGCAGCCGGCGTTGTTCGGGCAATAATGAGCCGCCTCTCCCTCCGGGCGCACCAACCTGGTGCCGCAGGCGGGACAATATTCGATGAACCGCACCTTTTCGCCGGCGCCTGTCCGGGCGTCTTTGTTTACGCCGGTGATTTTGGGAATGATTTCGCCGCCTTTTTCCACCCGGCAGACATCCCCGATATGGACGTCGAACTTATTGATAATGTCTTCGTTGTGCAAAGAGGCTCTTTTGACGATGGTTCCGGACAGCAGGACCGGCTCCAGGTTGGCGACCGGCGTGATCGTCCCGACCCGCCCGACCTGAAAGTCCACCGACTTCAGAACCGTCTCCGCCGATTCCGCCTGAAACTTATAGGCGATTGCCCAGCGGGGCGATTTGGCAGTCCAGCCGAGGTTCAGTTGTTGCCGGGTGGAGTTGACTTTCAATACGATGCCGTCGGTTGCGACGGGCAGGTTTTTCCGTTCGGTGTTCCAGTAATTGATGAAACGGAAGACCTCCTCCAGGGAGCTACACTTCCGCACGGCGTCCGAGATTTTGAATCCCCACGTCCGGGCTTTCTCCAGGTTTTCGAAATGCCCGTCTGCAGGCAACTTTTCGCCCAGCAAATAATAAAGGTAAGAATCCAGTTTCCGTTGGGCAACGATTTGCGGATTCAGGGTTTTGAGCGTTCCGGCAGCCGCATTGCGCGGGTTGGCAAACAGCGGTTCCCCGGCTTCCGCCCGTTCCTCGTTCAGGCGGTCGAACGCCAGCCAGGGCAGCAGGATTTCGCCCCGGATCTCAAACAAAGCGGGATAATCCGTCCCCCGGAGTTTCAGGGGGATGCTTTTGATGGTGCGCACGTTGGCGGTCACATCGTCGCCGCGGGTGCCGTCGCCGCGGGTGATGGCGCGAACCAGGGTGCCGTTTTCGTAGATCAACGAGATGGACGTCCCGTCGTATTTCAGTTCGCACACCATTTCGAAATCCTCGTTCAGGGCTTTCCTGACCCGGTTGTAGAAGTCCGTCACCTCTTCCTCCGAATAGGTATTGGAGAGCGAGAGCATCGGATAACGGTGTTCGACCTGCACAAATGCCTTGTTCAGGTCGCTTCCGACGCGCCGGGTGGGAGAATGGGGGTCGTAAAATTCCGGGTGACCGGCTTCCAGTGTTTCCAGTTCTTTTAACTTCCGGTCGAACTCAAAGTCGCTGACGGCCGGTTGGGCAAGCACATAATATTGGTGGTTCCAGCGGTCGATTTCCGCCCGGAGCGCTTCTATTCTTTGTTTTATTTCTTCCATTGAAAACTTTCAATTATAACTTGGATGTCTTTATTTATATATTCTAACACGGGGGCAGTCGAATCGGCGTTGGGACGGTGGTCGAAATACAGGGCGCCCCGGAAAAAAGTACTGACGCTGTCGGTCAGGACGAATTGCGTGGGAGAGGCGACGTTTCCTTTTAGATAATAAACCGTTCCGTACACGTTCCGTTGCGGGTTTCCGACGAACTGTTCCTGAATTGCCTCCGCTTTTGCCGCGTGCAAGTAAACAAATTTACGGCTTTCCTCCGAAAGTTGCGCTAACTTTCCTTTTTTTACCGGGAGGTAGCTGCAATAAATTTCCGCCTGAAGCCGGTCGTAGCGGATATTAAAAAACGTTTCCGCATCCTTCCGGGAGATTTTCCGGACGGCGGCGTGATCGGAAAGGGCGAACGTGAAACCGGCAAAGTGATTCTCCGGATGGTAGTCCGCAGGAGGAAGGTCGATCCGGAAATAGCCCGAAGGCTTGGGCGTGGATTCGGAACAGGCTACGGCAAACAGCGAACAGGCGACCGGCAACAAAAGCCGGATAACAAACCGGCGGTGCGATTTCTGGGGTTCTTTGTTCGACATAAATCCGTTTAAGTTGTTTCAGGTACGAAAATACATATCCAGCATCTGTTTCGCGGCGACGAAAGAACTGACTTCCGAATGAAGCACCTGCCGCTCTTTTATTTTCAGCAACTGCCCGATTTCCGGCGATTGGTAGAAATGATTTTTCAACTGTTCGTCGATGCTTTCGTACATCCAGTAGCGCGCCTGCGAGTTCCGCCGGAAATCGAAGTAGCCGTTCGCCTGGGTGAAGTCGATGTATTCGTAAATCATGTCCCATATTTCGGGGATTCCGTTTTTGTAATAACCGGAGTAGGTCATCACTTTCGGCGTCCAGCCGGAGGGCGGCAGCGGAAACAGGTGCAACGCATTCCGGTATTGCGCAGCGGCTAAATTGGCTTTTTCGATATTGTTCCCGTCCGCTTTGTTGACAACGATACCGTCTGCCATTTCCATGATGCCCCGCTTGATTCCCTGCAACTCGTCGCCCGTGCCGGCTAACTGGATCAGCAGGAAAAAGTCGACCATCGAATGAACGGCGGTCTCGGACTGTCCCACGCCTACCGTTTCGACAAACACCGTATCGAACCCGGCGGCTTCGCACAGGATAATCGTTTCGCGAGTCTTCCGTGCCACGCCGCCCAGGGATCCTGCCGACGGGGAAGGACGGATGAAGACTGCCGGTTCGCGGGAAATCTCTTCCATGCGCGTTTTGTCGCCCAGGATGCTGCCTTTGGAACGTTCGCTGCTGGGATCAATCGCCAGGACAGCCAGTTTCCGGTTCCGTTTCCCGACCAGGTACATTCCGAAAGCGTCGATCGACGTGCTTTTTCCGGCGCCCGGCACACCGGTAATCCCAATCCGGATCGAACGCCCGGCATGTGGGAGGCATTTCTCGATCACCTCCTGCGCAACGGCTTGGTGTTCGCTTCTCTGGCTTTCGACCAGTGTAACTGCCTGGCTCAGCACGGTGACGTTTCCTTTCAGGATCTGTTCGGCATATTCGGCGGGGGTGAAGTTCCGGCGTTTTTTCCGCTCCCGGAGGTACGGGTTGACGACCGGCGGGGACGGTACGCCTTCGTTCACGGTAAGCCCTTTGTATTGTGGATTATTTTCGGGATGATGATGCATATTTTTTCTTTAATCGGATATTCTTTGCAAAGATAAAGAAGTCTTGGCAATTTGCAATAC
>JAIRSN010000236.1 GCA_031255425.1 Dysgonamonadaceae bacterium | reverse complement strand
TGATTAAAACAGCACATTTTTAGGCGTTCGCGGGAAAGGAATCACATCCCGGATATTGGTCATGCCGGAGATAAACAGCACCAGCCGTTCAAAACCCAAGCCGAACCCGGCATGTGGAGCCGTTCCGAACCTGCGCGTGTCGAGATACCACCACAGACTGTCCAGCGACATGTGCAACTCTTCCACCCGGTTCAACAGCTTTTGGTAATCGGCTTCCCTTTCGGATCCGCCAATGATTTCACCGATTTTCGGAAACAGGACATCCATTCCGCGCACGGTTTTCCCAT
This sequence comes from Dysgonamonadaceae bacterium, assembly GCA_031255425.1. Taxonomy (GTDB): domain Bacteria; phylum Bacteroidota; class Bacteroidia; order Bacteroidales; family Azobacteroidaceae; genus Azobacteroides. Next base: position 4,213 of record JAIRSN010000236.1, on the reverse strand, counting down.
CGTCGTTTTGTTTCATGTAAAACGATTTAATCTCTTTCGGGTAGTCGGTTAAGATGACCGGGCATTTGAAATGGTCTTCCACCAAAAAACGTTCGTGTTCCGATTGCAGATCGGCGCCCCAATAGACCGGATACTCAAATTTCTTTCCGCTCTTTTCCAGAATCTCGATGCCCTCGGTGTAGGTCAGGCGGATAAATTGATTGTTGACGACAAAATTCAGGCGATCGATTAATTCATTGTCGTACATTTTATTCAGAAACTCGATGTCGTCCTTGCAATGAGTCATCGCGTAAGAAATCACATATTTGAGGAAATCTTCCGCCAGGTCCATATTGTCGCGGATGTCGAAAAAGGCAACTTCCGGTTCGATCATCCAAAACTCCGCCAGGTGGCGCGGCGTATTGGAGTTTTCCGCCCTGAACGTAGGACCGAAGGTATAAATACCGCCCAGAGCCATGGCGCCCAGCTCGCCTTCCAACTGTCCGGAGACCGTCAGGTTGGTAGCACTTCCGAAAAAATCGGACGAGTAGTCCACTTTCCCGTCCTCCGTTTTAGGCAAACGGTCCATATCCAGGGTCGTTACCTGAAACATCGACCCTGCGCCTTCCGCATCGGAAGCCGTGATGATGGGCGTATGAAAATAAAAGAAACCCTGTTTGTTGAAGTACTCGTGGATGGCATAAGCCAGGTGGTGACGAATGCGGAAAATCGCCCCGAACGTATTGGTGCGGGGACGCAGGTAGGCAATCTCCCGCAGAAATTCCAACGAATGGCCTTTCTTCTGCAACGGATAAACCGCCGGGTCTGCCGTTCCGTAAATCTCTATTTCTTCGGCTTGAATCTCAGCCGCTTGACCTTGTCCCTGCGATTCCACCAATAAACCGTTCACGCAGAGGCAAGCGCCGGTGGTGACCGGTTTCAGGAACTCCTCGCCGAAGCGGGCAATGTCTACTACTATCTGAATGTTGTGAATGGTAGAACCATCGTTCAGGGCGATAAAAGCGATGTGTTTATTCCCTCTGCGGGTCCTGACCCACCCTTTTACGCACACTTTCCCGTCCAGGCGGGTACCGGTGTTCAATAAGTCGATTATTTTTGTTCTCTTAATAATTTCCATGATGATGATAGTGAAAAGGATTTTTTTAAAAGAAAGAAGGAAATAAGAACGGATAAAACTCTCCTCTTATTTCCTTCTCTTTCTTCATTTACTCAAACGCTCCCATCCGGAGCATCGAAACTTCTTTTTCCGTCAGAAAACGCCAATGTCCTCTTTTCAGGTTCTTTTTCGTTAACCCGGCAAAATACACGCGATCCAACTTGGTCACATGATAGCCCAGGCTTTCGAACATGCGGCGAACAATGCGGTTGCGTCCCGAATGAATTTCAATACCCACTTGATCTTTCACGTCATCCGTCACGTAGCTGATGGCGTCGGCGTGAATTTCGCCGTCTTCCAGATCAATGCCGTCGGCCAATTTCTGCATGTCGGCGATGTTTATCTCTTTGTCTAACCACACATGATAGATTTTCTTTTTCAAGAATTTAGGGTGCGTCAGCTTCGAAGATAAGTCGCCGTCGTTTGTCAGCAGCAGGACGCCGGTGGTGTTCCGGTCTAATCTTCCTACCGGGAAAATGCGCTCCTGGCAAGCCGTTTTCACTAGGTCCATAACGGTAAGCCGCTCCTGCGGATCGTCGGCGGTTGTGACACAATTTTTCGGTTTGTTCAAAACCAAATAGATTTTGTGTTCCAACCGGGTCGGCTGATCGTGGAACATTACCGCATCGGAACGTTTCACTTTGGTACCTAATTCGGTGACTACCGCGCCATTCACTTTTACCAATCCGGCTTGGATAAAGTCGTCGGCTTCCCTGCGGGAGCAGACGCCTGCATTGGCAAGGTACTTGTTCAGGCGAATCAGTTCTTCCGGATCGAAATGTTCCTCGCGATACTTCAATTGCTTTTGAACGTTGTACTTTGCATTTGGATTGTAGCCGTCGTTCCGGTTGTTGTCGCGCGGGTGGTTCCGGTTGAAACCGCCGCCTTGCGGCCGCTGCGGATAGTTCCCGTTTCCCCCTTGCGGCCGTTGCGGATAACGACGCTCCCGGTCATTGCCGTAATTCGAACTTCTCGGCGGAGCGGTTATTTCGCCCACCCTCGGCCGTCTCTTTTTCACATTACCGGGATCCTGGAAATTTCCTGCAGATCGGTTGTCGTATGAGCGATTCGGGCGATCCGGACGATCGTAGTTTCCGTTAGAACGGCTATTATAACCTCCTTCCCGATTGTACTGTGGTCTTGGACGATTGTAATTTCCGTCTTCGCGACGATCATAATTTCCCATACTCTGGCGATTGTAGCCACTTCGATTGTCTTGTCTTCCGTAGGTTCCTCCTTGGTTGTTACCGTAATTAGAACGGTTGAAATTGTATGGTCTTCTCTCACGATTCAGACCATCTTCGCTTTGTCCATCGTTATAACGAGGTTTCCAGTCTTCTGTAGTCATTAGTTTGGAATGAATTAATTTTAATAATTTAGAATAAAATCTCGATTTTTATTTTGTTTTAATTTGATTTATAATCCCGTATAGTTATGAGGCGTAATCGTCCTCAATTCGTTTTTCACCTCTTCGCTTACATCGAGCGAATTTATAAATTCGCCGATTGTTTCTCCCGTAACCGGCTTGTTTGTACGGGTTAAACCTTTCAATGCTTCGTAAGGTTGCGGATAGGCTTCCCGTCTTAAAATCGTTTGAATACCTTCCGCCACAACAACCCATGCATTTTCCAGATCCTTATTTATAACACTTTCATTCAGCAATAGTTTATTGAATCCTTTGAGCAAACTTTGCATCGAAATAAGGATGTGCGCAAAAGGCACGCCGATGTTTCTCAAGACGGTCGAATCGGTCAGGTCGCGTTGCAACCGCGAAACCGGCAATTTGGCTGCCAAATGTTCCAAAAGCGCATTGGCGATTCCCAGGTTTCCCTCGGCATTTTCGAAGTCAATCGGATTTACTTTGTGCGGCATCGCCGAAGACCCGATTTCATTCGCCTGTATTTTTTGCTTAAAATATTCCATTGAAATATATTGCCAGAAGTCTTTCGACAGATCCAACAAAATAACATTGATCCGCTTCAGGGCATCCAGCAAGGCAGCCAGATTGTCATAATTGGATATTTGCGTGGTGTATGCTTCGCGAACCAAGCCCAATTTTTCACTGACGAACGCATTGCCGAACTTTTTCCAATCAATTTCGGGATATGCGGCAGCATGTGCATTGTAGTTGCCGGTGGCGCCACCGAATTTGGCGGAGAGAGGAATCTCTTTCAGCAACAGCACCTGCTGTTCCAACCGGCTGGCAAAAACCTGTATCTCTTTGCCCAAGCGGGTAGGAGAAGCCGGTTGCCCGTGCGTTTTGGCCAACATCGCTATCTCTTTCCATTCTCCGGCATAATTCCTCAACGTTTCCAGCAATTTATTCAACAACGGACCGTATTCGTCCGACAGGGCGTCTTTGATGGACAACGGAACCGCCGTATTATTAATATCCTGCGAGGTTAATCCGAAATGAATAAACTCTTTGTAATCTTCCAAATGCAAGCGGTCGAATTTTTCCTTTATAAAATACTCCACGGCTTTCACATCGTGGTTGGTTATTTTTTCTACCTTTTTAATGTTTTCGGCATCTTCTAAAGAAAAAGAACGGTACAGGTCGCGTAAGGGTTCGCTTATAGCCGGCAAATGGATATTTTTCAACTGTGGAAGCGGAATTTCACATAAAGAAATAAAATATTCGATTTCAACAAGAACTCTGTATCTAAATAATGCGTATTCGGAGAAGTACGCAGAGAGTGGAACTGTTTTATCGCGATACCGACCGTCAACGGGAGAAATCGCAGTCAATGTATTTAATTTCATATATAATGAAAAAAGACTAATATCTATTTTTGATTTTCGGACAAAGGTAGCATTTATTTTTAAAAACAAAAATACGCCGGAGAAAAATCCAGGCGCCGGACACGCAGTGTCTTTTATATTTTGAGGCGGCGCCACAGGCGCTTTTATAATTTTAAAGAGGTGCGGTGTATTTGCTTGGCTGCGGCATAGGAACATTGCTCCCCCATAACAATTGAATCATCAATTGTTAATTGAATTGTTAAATGCTAATTGTTAATAATCTTTTTACTTCTTTTTTTATCTCAAATGGCTTTC
>JAIRSN010000124.1 GCA_031255425.1 Dysgonamonadaceae bacterium | reverse complement strand
GAGAGCGTAATTATTTTCGCCAGTTAAATTTTTATCATTCGAGATTAAAGTGCCGAACAACGACGCACTGCATGCTTACAAACCACTTCTACCCGCTGTCAAAACCGGTCAACCCCATGGTTTATGGCCACAAAGATATAAAAGGATAGGATAACTTCCAAATGAGAATCCGGCGCCTTTACACCTTTCCTTCCGCTGAATTTCAGTTTCCGGCTCTTTCCAGTTCTACCGTAAAATGGCGCATGATAGGCGCTTCGTAAGTGATTTTCAGTCCGCGGGTGATGGTGTTCCGGCGATCGTACACGTTTTTCAACGATGCGGCAATCACATCCATGTGGTTATTGGTATAAGTCCGGCGGGAAATTGCCAGACGCAGTAATTCCAGTTTCGGATAACGGTTTTCACGGGTCACCGGGTCGCGGTCGGCAAGAATCGCGCCGATCTCTACGCTGCGTATCCCACTTTCCAGGTATAATTCCACCCCTAAGGTTTGTGCCGGAAACTCCTCGCGAGGTACATTCGGCAATGTTTTTAAAGCGTCCACAAAAATAGCGTGGCCACCGGCCGGACGTTGATAGGCAATCCCATACTCGTCTAACTTGGCGCCCAAATACGCCACCTGACGGATACGTGTGTCCAGGTAATCAAATTCGGTTCCTTCGTCCAACCCGACGGCGAGGGCATTCATGTCGCGGCCGCTCATTCCCCCGTAGGTGATATAACCTTCAAACATGATGTTGAATGTCGTCGCCCGGCGGTAAATGTCTTCCTCCTTGAAAGCAATAAATCCCCCGATATTCACAATGGCGTCCTTCTTTGAACTCATTGTCATCAGGTCGGCATTTTCGTACATTTCACGGACAATTTCCTTAATGGTTTTCCCTGCGTAACCTTTTTCCCTTGTTTTGATAAAGTAGGCGTTCTCGGCAAAACGTGCGGAATCGAATAACACCGGCACATCGTATTTCCGTGCCAAAGCGCGTATCGCTTTGATGTTCTCCATCGATACCGGTTGCCCTCCGGATGTATTACACGTGACGGTGACACAGATAAACGGGATTTTTTCCTTCGGATATTTTTTCAGTACGGCTTCCAGCTTGTTCAGATCGACGTTTCCTTTGAACGGATGTTCCACTTGCGTATCGTTGGCTTCCTCTATTGTGCAGTCGATGGCGGTCGCTTTTCGAAATTCGATATGCCCTTTGGTGGTGTCGAAATGGGAATTGCCCGGCACAACATCCCCTTCTTTTACCAATACGGAAAACAGGACGTTTTCTGCGGCTCTGCCTTGATGGGTCGGCAGAAAGTAATCGAATCCCAAGATGTCTTTTATCGCCTTTTTCATATTGAAATAGGACGTAGACCCGGCGTAACTTTCGTCGCCCAACATCAGTGCCGCCCATTGCCGGTCGCTCATGGCGCCCGTACCCGAATCGGTGAGTAAATCAATGAATACCTGGTCGCTGCGCAAAGCGAACAAATTGTATTTAGCTTCTTTCGCCCATACTTCCCGTTCTTCGCGTGTGCTGCGGCGGATGGGTTCTACCATTTTTATCCGAAAGGATTCTGCATAAGGAATTTCCATAGTATTAAATTGTTTTATTGTAAATTTTGCTGTTTATTTAATGTTTCTAAAACAAATTTCCGAAGATATTGTTTTTTAATTGCGGACAACCACGGATTTTTTACTGTCCGTGGTTGTCTGCGCAATCTGTGTTTTTAGCACTCGATGGCTGCTTGAGCGGCTGCCAATCGTGCTATCGGTACCCGGAAAGGAGAACAACTTACGTAATCCAATCCTACTTTGTCACAGAATTTTACCGAACGGGGTTCGCCGCCATGCTCGCCGCAGATACCGCATTTCAGTCCGCGTTTCACTTCGCGGCCTCTTTGCGTAGCCAATTCGACAAGTTGTCCGACCCCTTTCTGGTCCAGGACGGCAAAAGGATCGTCTTTCAGGATGCCTTTGTCCAAGTACATCGGTAAGAATTTAGCGACATCGTCCCGGCTGTAGCCGAATGTCATCTGGGTTAAATCGTTGGTTCCGAAAGAGAAAAATTCGGCGGAAGTAGCAATCCGGTGAGCCGTGAGAGCCGCCCGCGGAATTTCGATCATCGTCCCTACCTTATAATCGATGCTGTCGCCTCTTTCTTCGAATACCAGACGCGCCGTCGCATCAATGATTTTCCGCTGTGCCAGAAATTCATACAAAATGCCGGTCAGCGGAACCATGATTTCGGGGAAGGTGGCTACGCCCTGGGCTTTCAGGTCTAATGCGGCTTCGATGATTGCCCGCGTTTGCATTTCCGTGATTTCGGGATACAGGTTACCCAGACGGCAACCGCGAAGACCCAACATCGGGTTTTGTTCCAATAATCCTTCCACGCGGCTGTGGATTTCTTCGTAGGAGATGCCCATCACTTTAGCCATTTCCTGCTGTCCTTTTTCGTCGTGGGGAACAAACTCGTGCAAAGGCGGATCGAGCAGCCGGACGGTTACCGGAAAGCCTGCCATAGCTTCGAAGATACCGGTAAAATCGTTCCGTTGCAAGGGCAATAATTTCGCCAGCGCTGCACGGCGCCCGGTTTCATCCTTTGCCAGAATCATTTCGCGCATGGCAATGATTTTATCGCCTTCGAAGAACATGTGTTCCGTGCGGCAAAGTCCGATTCCCTGCGCTCCGAAATTGCGTGCGACGGATGCATCGCGCGGCGTATCGGCATTGGTGCGTACTTTCAGGCGGGAATATTTATCTGCCAAAGTCATCAGTTCGGCGAAATCGCCGCTTAACTCGGCCTCCTGTGTTTCTATTTTTCCTGCGTAAACCAAGCCGGTCGATCCGTTTAAGGAGATCCAGTCGCCTTCGTTCAGCGTCCGGTTGTCGATGACCATCTTCTTGGTTTTGTAGTCGATTTGAACGCCGTTGGCTGCGGAAACGCAACATTTTCCCATGCCGCGCGCCACTACCGCCGCGTGGGAAGTCATCCCGCCGCGTGCCGTCATAATGCCTTCGGCGACAGCCATACCGCGCAAGTCTTCCGGAGAGGTTTCGATGCGGCAAAGCACGACTTTTTCGCCGCGCGCTACCCATTCTTCCGCTTCGTCGGCATGAAATACGATCCTGCCGGTGGCGGCACCCGGAGAGGCGGGCAGTCCTTTGGTGATCGGCTTGGATGCCGCTAATGCGCTCTTATTGAAGACCGGGTGAAGCAGTTCGTCCAACTTTTCCGGTTCCTGACGCAAGAGGGCTGTCTTTTCGTCGATGATGCCTTGTTTCAGCATGTCTACGGCGATTTTTACCATTGCGGCGCCGGTACGTTTTCCGTTACGGGTCTGAAGCAACCAGAGTTTGTTATCCTGAATCGTAAATTCAAGGTCTTGCATGTCCTTGAAATAGTCTTCCAGTTTTTGTTGTGTTTTAATCAAATCTTTCGCACATTCGGGCATGGATTCTTCCAGCGAGGGGTATTTGGACTGGCGTTCGCTTTCCGAAATGCCTTGTTGGGCTGCCCAGCGTTTGGAGCCTTCGATGGTGATTTGCTGCGGGGTGCGAATCCCGGCTACAACGTCTTCTCCCTGTGCATTAATCAGGTATTCGCCATTGAAAATGTCTTCGCCGGTGGCGGCGTCTCTTGTGAACGCAACGCCGGTGGCGGAGGTTTGTCCCATATTTCCGTACACCATCGCCTGCACGTTGACGGCGGTTCCCCATTCTTCCGGTATGCGGTACATTTGCCGGTAAAGGATGGCGCGTTCGTTCATCCATGAATCGAAAACGGCACAGATAGCGCCCCAGAGCTGTTCCCACGGGGAATCGGGGAAGTCTTTTCCGGTTTGTTTTTTAACGGCTGCCTTGAATTTCCCGACTAATGTTTTCAGATCGTCGACGGTCAGTTCCGTATCCAATTCGACTCCCCGCGCTTCTTTCATTTCTTCCATAATGGCTTCGAAGGGGTCGATTTCCAGCTTTGATTCGGGTTTCATCCCTAAAACCACATCGCCGTACATTTGTACAAACCGGCGATAGGAATCCCATGCAAAGCGGGCATTTCCCGATTTCCGGGCGATTCCTTCGACGGCTTCATCGTTCAATCCCAGATTCAAAACGGTATCCATCATTCCCGGCATCGACACGCGCGCTCCCGAACGAACGGAGACTAAGCAGGGGTTGTTTTTGTCGCCGAAGCGGGTAGCGGTCAGTTCTTCGATTTTTTGAATAGCGGCTTCTACTTCCGGTTTTATCAAGTCGATTACCTTATTTTTTCCTGATTGATTGTATTCTGTGCATACTTCGGTCGTGACCGTAAATCCGGGAGGCACCGGCACTCCAATCAGATTCATTTCCGCCAGATTAGCGCCTTTTCCACCCAGCAGGTTTTTCATATCTGCTCTTCCTTCGGCTTGTCCGTTACCGAACAAATAAACTCTTTTTTTGTCCATAAAGTAAGTCTTTTATTATTTATTGTTAATTACTATTTGTGAGTTGATTATTGTTTAATCAATGATGAATTGAGCGAAAAGCCTCTCTCCATTTGTCTTAGACGGCGGCAAATGTACGAAAAATTTATTGTTTAATAAAATTATTTTTAACTCTTCCCTACTGAGGTTGTTTTGTTTATAAAATTAGGTTGGAATGATGTTTTCTCCCTTTGCGCCGAGTAATCCTATAACTATTATATAGGGTGTAATGAAACATCGGCGCGTGTATTATCTCCTATATCCTATTATATATACGGTGTAAAATAAAAGCGGCTGCGCCGCCGCCGCTTTTTAGTTTAAAAAATTTTCACTATTTTTGCGCGGTTTCTTTTTTATATA
>JAIRSN010000233.1 GCA_031255425.1 Dysgonamonadaceae bacterium | reverse complement strand
CTACGAACTTTCTTACCGCAATAACGACCGCACCGGTATGGCGACGGTTTTCGTACATGGAAAGGGTGCGTACAAGGGGAAGACGCTGATGACTTTTACTATCGCGGAAAAACAGGAGTAACACGCCACCGCCTTTTATATTTTAATGAGGCTAATCCGAAATATTTCCTTTATCTTTGGTCCCTGTAAAAAAATCCCCGTTCAAATGAATAATTACAACGACATCTATTATACGACTCCCCACACCGGCGAATTTTACAGGGATTGCATTTCACATTCCGTTCGCTTCCATCTGGACCGGATGCCGGACCATTCGTGGCGGCGCATCAGTTCCGACCGGCCGCTGGAGTGGATTTTGAGTCACCCGGATCAGATAACCACCCATTTTTTAATTGTCCGCAACCATGTGCTGGAAAGCGATAAAGAACGCTGGCAAAACGATAAGCACCTGGAAGTGAACTTCGAACTCCGGGAAAATAACGCTACGTATATTTTTTCCGCCGAAATAGATTACAGTTATCTCGCCTATTTTGTCCGGAAGTACGGACTCACCCTTTGACGCGCCGCGTCGTTACCCGATGGCAGTCAGCACATACGCCTGCGTAACAAGGTAGGAAATCCGGTATGCCTGCCGCTTCTCCGTGCGGGTTTCGCGGGCAGGAAAGTCCGCCCATTGGTTCAGGACCGGCTCAAACGGCTCAATATGTAGTTGGGATTGAAAGTCAATGTCATTTTCGTCTAACAGTTTAAAAAGCGATTCTTTCGCCGACCAGTGCAACAGCAGGTGGATCAGGGGATTTTCCGTCGAGAGGTTTCGTTCTTCTTCCCGGCTCATAAAGCGGGAACGGATGTTTTCCACGCGGGGCGAAATCCGCTCAATATCAATCGCTACCTCCCGGTCTTTGTCCCAGATGACGGCGACAAAACCCTTCGTGTGGCTGATGCTGATGCGGCAGGAACGGTCGGCGGGATACGGCTTCCCGAAGCCGGTGTAGGCGATTTCCTTCTCCTCGCCCAGCAACTGTTTCAGCAACACCCGCGCCGAAAGCCATTCGCATCTCCGGGATTCCGACATCTTTTCGAGCGCCGGGGCATACCGTTCCGGCTGCTCCAGAAGCGCCAGCAGTTCGGCGGAAGTGTTCGCGATCGGAGCGATTCCGATCCGGCTCAGGACCTTATTTTGTTGTATTTTCACCATGATTCCGTACAAAAGTAATTCTTTTTTCTTAATTTTGCCGTCCCATTAAAACAGGTAAAACAGTGAAAGACAAAAGACATCTGAAATTCTTAGGCATCATTCCGGCGCGCTATGCGTCGACCCGCTTTCCCGGCAAACCTTTAGCGGATATGCGGGGGAAACCGATGATTCAGCGAGTGTACGAACAGGTAGCGCATTTACTGGACGACCTGATCGTGGCGACAGACGACGAACGCATCGTTTCCGCCGTTGAAGCGTTCGGCGGCGCCGCCGTCCTGACATCTCCGGACCACCGGAGCGGAACCGACCGCTGTTTCGAGGCATACGGCAAATCCGGGCGGTTTTACGATGTCGTCCTCAACATCCAGGGCGACGAGCCGTTTATAAAACCGTCGCAGATCCGGTTACTCCAGGATTGTTTCAAGGAAAATGAAACGCAGATTGCCACATTGATCAAGCCTTACACCGGAAGCGATGATTTCGAAAGCCTTTTCGACCCCAATACCCCCAAAGTGATTGTCAACAGCAGGCAGCAAGCCATCTACTTCAGCCGTTCGGTTGTTCCGTATTGCCGGGGGTTGCACCACACGGAATGGCTGAAAAACCACACCTACTACAAACACATCGGGCTTTACGGCTACCGTTCCGAGGTGTTGAAAGCCATCACCGCCCTGCCCCCTACCCCGCTGGAAACCGCCGAGTCGCTGGAACAACTCCGCTGGATCGAAAACGGCTACGTGCTGAAAACCGCTGTCACAACGGAAGATACCATCGGCATTGACACGCCCGGAGATTTGGAAAAAGCGCTCCTTCGCTATCCTATTTAAAAAAGGGAATATCCAACAGAAACTAAAGAATCCGCTGCATCAGGTAAGCATCTACAAAGCCCTGCGCGGTTTTCACCCACGCTTTTAGCCGTCCGGCTTCTTCGTATCCGCTCTTTTTGAATAAGTTATAACTGGCAGGATTGGATTGGGGGATGTGGGCGTAGAGTTGTTTCAGCAGCAGGATCCGGCGGGCGTATTCCGCCGTTAATTGCAGCGCCTGCAACCCGAAGCCCCGGTTCCGGTAATTTTCATCCAGCAGGATGCCCACCCCGGCGCGGAGATGCACCGGTTCGAAGTCGTAGAGGTCGAGCGTTCCGGCGGCGGTTCCGGTTTTTTTCTCCGTAATCATCAGCCGCAACTGGCGGGTCTGAAACAGGTCCGGCGACGAATGTTGCAGGTAATCCCGCAGCACAAACCGGGAGTAAGGCGCCAGGGTCGACCCGTGTCGCCAAAGCGCCGCATCATTTTCCCAACGATAGAGGTCGTCCAGGTCTTCCGGCTCCAACGCCCGCAGGCGGATGATGTCATTTTCTAACAGTTTCATTTACTATATGGATTTGATTGTTATCGGCAAGAATCCGGATCGCCCGGACGACTTGTTCCTCCGGGTAATTGATCGACCGCACCAGCGCATCGATGGAGATTTCCCCGTCTGCTACACGCTTCTGTATTTCATTCATAATCAATGAAATTTGCGAACCCGCCGCCGCCTGCCTTTTCCTTGCAAGGCAAACATCGCAGCCGCCGCAATCTTCCGCCGGATTTTCCCCGAAATAGTTCAGGAGAATCCGGCTGCGGCAAACGTCCGGGCTGGTTCCGTAATGGATTACCTGCTCGATGCGGCCTTTCATCCGGTTTTTCCGGTCGTCGTAGACCGGGCGGGGAATTTCGAGGTAGCGCAGTTCTTCCCGGTTCCGGACGTAATAAACGGCAGGCACTTTCCGCGCCGGAATGTAGTGGACAATGTCCTGTGCGGAAAGCGTTTTCAGTCCTTCGTACACCGCGTGGGGGGCGATGCCCGTCCGCTGCGACAACAGCGCCTCGTTGATGTAGACGTAATCCGCAAAAAGCCCGGTGTAAGACCGGAGCAGGGTTTGCATCAGCACATCGCACGCCGGATCCAGCCCGGAAAGCTGGTACAGCGCATCGCGGTTCGTGGTGAAAATCAGCTTCGAATGGCGGTCGGTATCCTCCAGATATTCGATATACCCGGACAAATCGAGGATTTTCAACGCGCTGTGGACGTGCGTCATATTGTAATGAAAAACGGAACAAAACTGTTCGATCACGAAATTATGCCCGGTATGGATGCCCATGCCCATCCCAATTTCGAAGAAATAGGCGAGTTTTTCGTACACTTCTTTGATAAACTCTTTTTCGGGAAATTCGTCTTTGATCCGCCTTTTCAGCAGGGCGGTATCGGTGGCGCAGTGCAAGGCTACGGCGTAGGATTTTTCCCCGTCCCTCCCGGCGCGTCCCGCTTCCTGGAAGTATTCTTCCAGCGAATTGGGCAGTTCGTAATGGATCACGACCCGCACGTCGGGCTTGTCAATCCCCATCCCGAAGGCATTGGTAGAGACGATGATCCGGCGCTGGCCGGCTTTCCATTCGTTCTGCGTCTTTTCCTTTTCGTCCGGATTCAGTCCGGCATGAAAAAAGGCGGCATCGATTCCCTGCCGTTGCAGTTCGGTGGCAATCTCTTTCGTTTTCTTCCGGCTCCGGACGTAGACGATGCCGCTTCCGGGAACACGATTCAGAATCTTACTGACTTCATACAGTTTGTCTTCGGTCCGGCGAATCACATAGGCGAGGTTTTTCCGTTCGAAGCTCTTGCGGAAAACATTTTTCCGGCGGAACCGCAATTTTTCCTGAATGTCGTCGATCACATCCGGAGTGGCGGTCGCCGTCAGGGCAAGCACGGGCGCCTCGGGCAGGCGGTCGCGCAAGTCCGCAATCCGCAGGTAAGACGGGCGGAAGTCGTAGCCCCACTGGGAGATGCAGTGCGACTCGTCGACGGCAATCAGGCTGACGTTCAGGTCCTGCAATTTGGCCAAAAACAATTCCGAGCTTAACCTTTCGGGCGATACGTAGAGAAATTTGTAGGGACCGTAGATGCAGTTTTCCAGCGTAATCAGGATTTCCTGGTGGCTCATCCCCGAATGAACCGCGGCTGCCTTGATGTTTTTTTTCCGCAGGGTATCGACCTGGTCTTTCATCAGCGCAATCAGCGGAGTGATGACGATGCAGATTCCGTCCATCAGCAGCGCCGGCACCTGAAAAGTCAGGGATTTCCCGCCGCCGGTCGGCATCAGCCCGAGGGTATCGTTTTTTTCATAGACAGACGTGATGATTTCTTCCTGCAAGGTGCGAAAAGAATCATACCCCCAGTATTGCTTCAGAATATCGTGAAATGGGTACATGGTGAATGAATTATTCTTCGCTCATTCGTATATCTTTTATTTGTAACTGAATTCCGGTGATATTATTGTACGTGTTTTCTTCGACGGTGTAACAGATGTCGAAAGGTTTCGAGGCTTTGATGCCGTCGTAAAACCGGTGCATGCCGAACGCAATGGCGGGAACGGCGGTTTCCGTCGAACGGTCGACGAGGTCCAGCTTGATATGTTCCAGGTCTTTCCCGACCAGCTTGCTGGATCCGGCATCCCTTACGCCGAAGGAACAGAAAACGGGTTTTTGGTTCTCCGGCCCGAAGGGACGCATCGCCCTCAGCCCGGCGGTTAACTTGGCGTTGATTTCACTGAGCTTCAGTTCCGCATCAATCTCCATCGCCTGAATCATCTGTTCTTCGATCATGTATTCGTCGGCATAGGTTTCCAGCCGTTCCTTGAATGGTTTCAGGTTTTCTTCTTTGATGGTGATTCCGGCAGCGAACGTATGCCCGCCGAAGTTTTCGAGCAGGTCTTTTGTCGATTCGATGGCGGTATAGATGTCGAAACCGTTGGAAGAGCGGGCGGAACCGGAGATAAATCCATTGGATTCGGTTAATACGATGGAGGGTTTGTAGTATTTTTCCGTCAGGCGGGAGGCGACGATGCCGATGACGCCTTTGTGCCACGAAGGTTCGAATACAACGATGATTTTGCCGTCTATCAGGTGCGGGTTTTCTTCGATGATGGCGTAGGCTTCGTCCGTTGTCCGCTTGTCGAGTTCGCGGCGGTCGTCGTTGTACTGGTCGATGTTTTCGCTTTTCACCTTTGCCGTTTTGAAATCTTTGGACAACAGCAGGTCTACGGCTTCTTTCCCGTTCACCATCCGTCCGGAAGCATTGATGCGCGGTCCGATTTTAAAGACAATGTCGCTCATGCTAAGCTCTTTCCCCGACAGTCCGCAGACATTGATGATTCCTTTCAATCCCTTCGTCGGATTCAGGTTCAACTGCCGCAACCCGGCGACTGCCAGAATCCGGTTTTCGCCCGTCAGCGGCACAATGTCCGAAGCGATGCTTACGGCGCACAGGTCCAGCAGGTTCCGGAGGCGGGCAAAGTCAATCCCGTTGCTGATCGAAAAGGCGTGCATAAACTTGAAGCCTACCCCACAGCCGGAAAGATGCGGGTAAGGGTAGTCCGAGTCTTCTCTTTTCGCATCCAGGATGGCGACGGCGGGCGGGAGTTCTTTGTCGGGCATGTGATGATCGCAGACGATGATGTCGATTCCCAGGCTCTTTGCGTATGTAATCATTTCGCCCGCCTTGATTCCGCAATCGAGGGCGATGATCAGGTTGATATTGTTTTCGTGTGCATAGTCGATTCCCTGCACGGAGATCCCGGATCCCTCGTCCGTCCGGTCCGGAATGTAATAATCCAGTTTGGACTTGGCGCAATATTGTTCCAGAAACTTGTACACAAGGGCGACGGCGGTTGTTCCGTCCACATCGTAATCGCCATAAACAAGGATCTTTTCTTTTTCGCCCAGCGCCTTCTCCAGGCGGGCGACGGCTTTCCGCATATCCGGAAATTCAAACGGATCGTACAGGTCGCTCAACCTCGGATGGAAAAACTTCCTGATCTCTTCTTCTGTTGTTATTCCTCTTTGGATTAGCAGGGTGCAGACAGCCGGACTTAAATTCAACTTTTGAGACAGCTGGTTCCGCTTAACTATCTGTTCTTGTGTAGGGGGTTGATAATTCCATTCTTTTGCCATTTATACCTTTTTTAGTTTTTCTCCTGTGTATAGATTGATTAGATTTAGTTTTCAACTTTCGTCTTTTTTTTCAATTCGTAAAGTTACAACTTTATTATCATATTCAGGTAAAATATTTGTAAATTTTCCAAACGGGCTGCCTGAAATGAATCGGGACGGACGGCGCAAACCGGCATCATTCAAATCGCCGCAAGTGCTTAATGCACCGGAGCCTCCGGATTTTGTTGCGACTGCAACCGTGAAACGGTTCCCAGATAACCGCCGTGGTGCCGTTTCGCATAGTCTGCCACCGTGAAATTGATTTTCTTCATCGTTTCGACGACCAGCAAGTCGCCGATTACAGTCATCACGGTAGTGGAAGTCGTCGGCGTCAGCCCCAGCGCACAAACCTCCTTCGGATTGCCGGTAAACAGGCAGACATGCGCCGATTTAGCTAAGGAACTTTCGGGATTTCCGGTAATAACGATGAACTTTATATCGGGGATCAGGTTTCGGGCGAGGCCGATCAACTCTATGATTTCGCGGGTTTTTCCCGAATTGGAGATCAACAGCATCACATCGTTTTCGTTCAGGATTCCCAAATCGCCGTGTTGGGCTTCGCTGGGATGAAGGAAACAAGCCGTTGTTCCGGTAGAGCTGAAAGTAGTCGCGATGTTGGACGCGATCTGACCGGCTTTTCCCATCCCGCTGGTTACCAATTTCCCTTTTTTAACGTGAACCTGTTCGATAATAAGACGAACGGCTTGTCCGTACGCTTCCGTCACAGGAATATGTTGAATGGCTTCCAGTTCTTCTTGTATAATTCTTTTCAAATCTTGTATCATTCTTAGATATGTATTGGTTTGCAAAGATAGAGGAAAAAATTCAATATGCACATAGTCCGGCACTTATTTCACATTGCCTGCCCGCGGTCTGTCGCAAAGGGAGTCCTTGTTCCAAGCGGCGGCGGCGGCGGCTCAGCCGCTTTTATATTTTTGGGAGGCACGACATATCAGCTTAGCTGCGGAAGCGGAAGGGCGGCTGCACAACCCGCCAGGGTTGAATATGAGTAACCCCGGGTGCAAACCCGGGGCAGAGGAACCCCGCCCATCCTTAGGGGCTGACTAAAAAGTCTCAAAAAGCAAATTTCACCCTGCTTACAGAGCCTGTGGATAGGATATTTTGGGGGAAATACCGACTTTTTAGTCAGCCCCAATGGATTCGCGCGTAGCGCATGGGCGGAACCATAAATTCAGTTGAAAACATGGTTTTGTTCACGAACAATTTAAAGAATTCAGTTGTAAACACGGTTTTGTTCACGAACAATTTAAAGAATCCAGTTGCAAACACGGTTTTGTTCACGAACAATTTAAAGAATTCAGTTGAAAACATAGTTTTGTTCGCGAACAATTTAAAGAATCCGGTTTAAAAATGGTTTCGGGAACTCCCGAAAGTATAAATGCAGTTTAAAAAATTGTTTCGGGAGTTCCCGGCGGCGCAGGCGCTTTTATAATTTTAATGAGGTTGGGATATAGATTATTTCTGCTTATTTCTACTGAGTCTCCCTCTTGCTTTGCCAAGTGCAAAAAAACAAATAACTTTCGGCGTCGCCACGCAGCAAGACCAGTTCAACGCTAGGCAAACCCTGTTACTGAGTCCGGTTCCCGATGCTGGTAATGTAATAATTGGTTCCGTAGAGACCTTATGAAAGAGTACATTAAACGCA
>JAIRSN010000230.1 GCA_031255425.1 Dysgonamonadaceae bacterium | reverse complement strand
ATGAATAATCGTTTATTTACAAACTCGCCGGGTCGCCCGGCAACCGGCGGCGGCAACGGTGCAGCCGCTCTTATTTCTCCGGGTATCCCGGAAAGCAAAAAAAGATCTCCGGGATATTTGCCGGGTCACCCCACCGCCACCAATATAAAAGGCACTGTGTGCCCGATTCTTCGGAAGATCGGCTGGATGATACTCGTTTGTATGCTGGGAATCCAGGCAGCGGGCGCCCAGACAGCGAAAAAGATCACCGGCACCGTAACCGACGAAACAGGAAGCGCCGTGATCGGCGCCAGCGTCACCGTGACCGGACAGCGCATCGGCACCACCACGGACGTAGACGGGCAATTCGCCCTGGAAGTAGCGCCCGGATCCACCCTGGCGGTTTCGTACATCGGCTACCTGACCGCCCAGGTAAAAGTGGACGGCAGGACCACCTATCCCATCACCCTGAAGGAAGACCTTCAGAACCTCGACGAAGTAGTGGTAGTAGGTTACGGCACCCAGAAAAAAGGATCGATCACCGGCTCGGTGGTAGCCGTAAGTGGCAAAGAGCTGGTGATCACCAAAAACCAGAACGCGCAGAACATGCTGACCGGGAAAGTGCCGGGCGTGCGCGTGATTCAGAAAACGTCCGAGCCCGGCGAGTTTAACAACCAGTTCGACATCCGCGGCTTCGGTGCGCCGCTGGTGATTATCGACGGAGTACCCCGCGGGCAGGACGCCTTTGTCCGCCTGGCGCCCGAAGAAATCGACAATATCTCGGTGCTGAAGGACGCTTCCGCCGCCGTTTACGGAGTGAAAGCCGCCAACGGCGTGGTGCTGATCACCACCAAACGCGGCGCGAAAGGCAAGGGGAAAATCAACTATTCGATGTTCTACGGGATTCAGACGCCCGCCGACCTGTTGAAACCCGTGGGCGCCGTAGACCGGATGATGTTGTTCAACACCACCACCATGCGCAACCTCACCAACCCCACGCTGACCTATACCGACGAACAGATCAACCGCTACCGCGACGGAACCTACCAGTCGAGCGACTGGTACGGAGCCATCCTCAACAACACCGCCGCGCAACAGCAACACAACTTCAGCTTTTCGGGCGGAAACGAAAAGGCAGACTATTTCGTGAATTTCGGTTACAACCAGCAGGACGGGTTCTTCCGCAGTGGCGACCTCAACTACGAACGCTTCAACCTGCGTTCCAACATCAACGCCGAGATTACCTCCAACCTGCGCGTGTCGTTGAACATCAACGGGATTATGGACAACAAACACCGCCCGCTCGCCAACTCCTTCGACATCTACGGCTACCTGTGGCGGTCTATCCCCAACGATTTTATCTACGCCAACAACAACCCCGCTTACCTGATGCGCTCCACCGGCGTTCCCAACGTGGTGGCGATCAGCGATGCCGATATTTCGGGATTCGTGGACAACAACCGCAAGATGTTCCAGTCGAGCGGGACCCTTGCCTACGACATTCCGGGCGTCAAAGGCCTGCAAGTCCAGGGACTGTATGCCTACGATATGACGCTGACCGACAATACGACCTTTAAAAAGGAGTACAATACCTACGAATACGACGCGGTGACCGATGTGTATACGCCCTATAAAGGCAATTCGCCGACCGACCTCAACCGTTCGTACGGTCTGGGGCAAACGCATCTGTGGCAGGCTTCGCTCCACTACGACCGCACGTTTGCCGCGAAACACCACACCGGCGCGCTGTTGCTCTACGAAGAAAGCCACAGCACGGGCGACAACCTCTACGCCTACCGCCAGTTCAATATTCCCATTCCCTACCTCTATGCGGGCAATGACGACGACACGCAGAAGGGTAGCGCCAACGCCGGCGGCATCACCGATTATGTGGTCAAAGGGCTGGTGGGACGGTTGAACTACGACTATGCCGGGAAATACCTGGCGGAATTCAGTTTCCGCCGCGACGGTTCGTCGAAATTCGCCCCCGGCAAGCAGTGGGGATTCTTCCCCGGCGGCTCGCTCGGCTGGCGCCTGTCGGAGGAAGGGTTTATCAAGAACAGTCTTCCCTTTGTGCAAAACCTGAAGCTCAGGGGTTCCTACGGGATTCTGGGCGACGACGGCGCCATCGACTACCAGTGGGTCACCGGCTACGATTACCCCCTGGATACGAATCCCCGGCAACACCGCGAGGGGAACGACGGCTACCCCGGCGGGTATATGATAGACAATGCCTACGTCAATGCCCTGGGATTCCGCGTGGCGGAAAACCCGGACATCACCTGGTACACTTCCAAGACCGCCAACGTGGGCGTGGATGCCGACGGCTTCAACGGCTTGGCGGGCTTCTCGCTGGACCTCTTCCAACGCGACCGCGAAGGGCTGCTGGCAAACCGCCTCGTATCGCTGCCCGGCACCTTCGGTACGCTGATGCCCCAGGAAAACCTGAACAGCGACCGCACCAAGGGGTTTGAAATCGAACTGCGCCACCGGAACAGGGTGGGCGGATTCTCCTACCAGCTTGCCGGAAACCTTGCCATGACGCGCACCCTGCGTATCTTCAGCGAACGTGCGCCTTCGGGCAACTCCTACGACGACTGGCGCAACAATCCCAACAACCGTTACAACGACATCTGGTGGGGAAAAGGCGCCGCCGGTCAGTACGAGAGTTACGAACAGATTGCCAACTCGCCCATCAACGTGGGGCTGGATGTGCTTCCGGGCGACTATATCTACGAGGACTGGAACGGCGACGGCGTGATCGACGGCAACGACGACCACCCGATCGGCACCATTGCCGACGCCGCCAAGTCGAACCTGCACGACAAGCGCAACTATCCCCTGATGAACTTCGGCCTGACGTTCAACGGGGCATACAAGGGCTTCGACCTGAGCCTGCTGTTCCAGGGTTCCGCCATGAGCAACGTTGCCTACGGCGAACAGTTGGCGTCGCCGCTGATGTGGGGCGGCAATGCCGTCGAACTCCTGCTCGACCGCTGGCACCCGGTGGATCCGTACCGGGATCCGTTCGACCCCAACAACGAATGGGTCAGGGGCTATTATCCCTACGGGGGGAAAGCGCCCGACGCCAACTCGAAGTTCGGGATGCAGAACGGCGCTTACCTGCGCCTGAAAACCGTCGAGCTGGGTTACAGTATTCCGCAGCACCTGCTCCGGAAGATTGGTTTCCAAAGCGTAAGGCTGTATGTGAACGGCTACAACCTGCTTACCCTGACCGGCGTAAAGGGGCTGGACCCCGAACGCCCGACCGAACTGTACGGACAGATGTATCCGCTGAACAGGACGATCAATTTTGGTTTGAACATAGAGATTTAATCACATTAATATAGAAACAGATATGAAAAGAATAATCTATTTTGCAATCGTATGGGCTGTGGGAATGGTTGCCTGCGTGGATTCGCTCGACATTCCGCCGAAAAGCATCCTGACGAAAGACGATATTTACACCGAAGCCGGCATGCGTGCATACATGGCCGGGCTTTACAACCGGATCCCGATGGAGGATTTCAACGTGAGCGACGACGGACAGAGCAAGGGGGGCTATTATTATTGGGGCAATATGAAATGGCCCATGCTTGCCACCGGCGAAAATGTGCATGGGAACAATCTCGGCATGTATATTCACACCACCGGCTACTGGAACGACGGCTACCAGGTGATCCGCTCCTGCAACGACTTGCTTGCCGGTCTGCCGGATTATATTGGCATCCTTTCGGAAGCGGAAAACTGGATTGCCGAAGCGCGTTTCATCCGCGCCTACACGTATTTTGCCTTAGTGAAACGCTACGGCGGCGTGCCCCTGGTCAAGGAATCGCAGGCGCTGGTCGACGGCGATCCGGCTTCGCTCCACATCGCCCGGTCGAGCTGCGAGGATTCCTACGACTTTATGCTCGAAGACCTGGACTATGCCATCGCCTACATGAGCCCGCTGAAGGTGAACGGGCGTGCCAACCGCTACGTGGCGGCGGCATTCAAGTCGCGCATCGCGAACTTCGCCGGAGCGATTGCCCGTTACGGGGGGAACTTCTCCTACTCGGTAGACGGGGTGATGTTGCAGGGGATTCCGGCGGAACGTGCCAACGACTATTTCCGGCAGGCATACGCGGCAGCGAAAGTCGTGGACGAGGGCGGGTATGCCCTGTACCGGGAAGACGGCGCAACCGACAACGGCTTTGCCAATGTGTTTGTGAAAGCCGCCGATTCGCCCGAATCCATCTTTATCCGCCAGTATCAACTTGGCTCGTACGTACACAGTTTCGACCATATCTATTCCCCTGCACGCATGAGCGTGAGTTACGGCGGGCGTTACTGCGTCACGCTCGACTGGGTGGAACTGTTCGACGGCTTGCCGCTCGATCCGGCGACCGGCTGGCTCAAAACCACCAATGCCGCCAATCAATACATTGTGTATCCTTCGCCGTATGCGTTGTTTGCCCATGCCGAACCGCGGCTGAAAGGCTCGCTTATCCTGCCGGGCGATGTCTTCAAGGGTTTGCAGATGGATGTGCGCCGGGGCGTGATCCGGGATTCCCTCAAGCAGGGCAGCACGGTGGTGTATACGCCGGATCCCGATAACTGGCCCATTGCCAAATTTATTGCCGACGATGGAAGCACCACCAGCGGGTACAGCGGCACCTTCAAGTCTATCGTCGCCGAAAGCACCGACAAGTACACGATGCAAACGCCTTACGTAACGACCACCGGCGTGAAGCTCAATCCCAACGGGCTGGATGGCACGCTGGGCGGCAGGGGAAACGGCTCCGGCGACAACTACACCGGGCTGATGGGGCGCAAATGGTTGAATCCCAACCTGACGCCTTCGACCACCACCATCCATACCTCGACCGCTCCCTGGATTGATATTCGTTACGCCGAAGTGCTGCTGAACCGGGCGGAGGCTGCTCTTGAGCTGGCTCAGAACGGGGTTCCGGTCTACGACGATGCCGACATGCAGGCGGATGCCTTCGACTGTATCAACCGGATCCGGGCGCGCGCCGGCGCTGCCTTGCTCGCTTCGCCCGCCGACCTTTCCACCGATGCCGCCACCTTGCGGAAACAGGGCATTGGGGGGTTTGTGATGGCGCCCAACCGCGGCTTGCAGTTGATCCGCATTGAACGCTACAAGGAACTGGCGTTCGAACATAAGATTTATTGGGATTTGCGCCGCTGGTTTACCTTCGATACGCAGATCAAAGACTACCGCCGCCGCATGTTGAATCCCTTCCTCTTTGCCAAAGGCGCCACCCTGAACGAATACGGCAACCCGGAAGGCAAGTATATCTACGACACACGGATCTGCGAGGGCTCGAACGCTGCCCTGAACTTCGGCACCAAGTATTACTACGAAGCGATTCCGGCGGGACAGTTGAAGACCAATCCCCTGTTGAAACAAAACGACCAGTATTAATTCCCCTAAATAAAAATAAAGAACAGTAATATGAAGAACAGTGATATGAAAAAAACAATCATCCTCCTGTTGAGTATCGCCGCCTTTGGCTTTTACTCCTGCGAAATAGACAACTACGAGGGACCCGATGCCACTATCTCCGGACGGATACTCGACCCGGACGGCAACCTCCTGCGTACCGAACCGGGCAGCAGCAACATGCGTATCCGGATGGACGAAATCAGTTGGGCGAACGGCGATACCTCGATCGCCGTCATTCCCCGTTACCTGAATGTGAAGATTGACGGGACCTACGTCAACACCAAAATTTTCCCGGCTACTTATGTGCTGACGCCTGTCGAGGGCGCGTTTTATCCCCTCGAATACGGCGACACGGTGGTGGTCGGCGCGAAGGCAGTCCACGACTTTGTAGTTACGCCTTACCTGGATGTGAATTGGGTGGAAGAACCCTACGTGACCGCCGACAGTTGCGTGGAGGCGTCTTTCCGGTTTGTCCGCAACGGCGGTCCCAACGGGGAATTCATGCCCGACGTGCAGGACTACCGCCTCTGCATCTCGTCGAACCAGTACGTGGGCAACAACAACAAATACGACGACCTGGTCAGCGGCGCCGTCACCGTAACCAATGCGCAGGAAGCGGTAACAATCACCGCCAAGTCGAAAAGGCTGAAGTATTTCGGTACGGATGTCTACGTGCGCATCGGCGTTTGTTGCAACGACAACTACAAAAAGTACAACTATACGACAATTGTTAAATTACATGTTCCCTAAATAAATTGATCCATGAAAAGAAAAAGAATCATCCTTGTTATCGCCTTCGTAATGGCGAATGTTTCCCTGTCCGTTGTCCGTTCGCAGGCGATGGCGGAGAATCCCTGCATCCGCTACGATGCCAACGGCGACACCATCTACACGGCCGATGCTTCGGCGCATGTCTGGGCGGACGGCAGGCTCTACATTTATCCTTCGCACGATGTAACGCCGCCGCGCAGTTGCGACCTGATGGACCGCTACCATGTTTTTTCCACCGACGATATGGTCACCTGGGTAGACCACGGGCAAATACTGGAAGCCTCGCAGGTGCCTTGGGGACGTCCCGAAGGCGGGTTTATGTGGGCGCCCGACTGTGCCTACAAAGACGGCACCTACTATTTCTACTTCCCGCACCCCAGTGGTACGGACTGGAACAATACCTGGAAGGTGGGGATTGCCACCAGCAGCGAGCCTGCGGCGAACTTCACCGTGCAGGGCTACCTCGAACTTCCCGGCGACCAACACGCCATGATTGACCCCACCGTCTTTATCGACGACGACGGGCAGGCCTATTTCTACTACGGCGGTGGAAACAGGTGCATGGCGGGTAAGCTGAAGGACAATATGACCGAACTGGACGGCGGGCTGACGCAGATGATTGGGCTGAACGACTTCCACGAAGCGGCATGGGTACACAAGTACAACGGCGTGTATTACCTGTCGTATGCCGACAACTTCAACAACGGCTACACCAAAAACCGCCTGCAATATGCCACCAGCAACAGTCCGCTCGGTCCCTGGAGTTCGAAGGGCGTGTACCTCGGCGGCACAACCGAGGGTACCAACCACGGTTCCATCGTGGAATACAAGGGGCAATGGTATGCGTTCTATCACAACAATGTGCTTTCGGCTGGTCTGGGTTACAAGGGCGCGGCGCGTTCGGTGTGCGTGGACAAATTGTTTTACAATGACAACGGAACCATTCAGCGGGTGTACCACACCGGGCTGTCGTTTCCCGATCCGGTGGTCGGCGTGAAAAATATCCCCAATACCTTCCTGGCGGAAAACTACACCTCCGGCGGCGAGGGCATCACCTACCACGACACGGATGCCGTCAACGAGGGGGAAATCTTCCGCCACGACGGGGTAGACATCGAGCCCTGTTCCGACGGCAATGCCAATATCTTCAGCATCCAGGCAGGCGAATGGATCGATTACCGGTTGAACGTGCCCAATACGGCAAGCTACAAGCTGGAGTTCCGCATGTCGTCGCCGCAGGGCGAGGGTGCGTTCCGTGTCGAGGTGGATGGCGTGGACAAGACCGGCAGGCTGACCGTACCACGTACGGCGGGCTTCCAGATCTGGACGACTTTCTCGGTGACGGATATTCCGCTGACGGCGGGTGTGCATACCTTCCGGTTTGTGATGGAGGAGGCGGGGTTCAACTTTGCCGGCTTTGCGGTCAGCTTTGCGCAACCCGAAATTCCCGTCGGGAAGAGGATCACGATGAAGATGGGGGCGAACTATGTAACTTACAATGCGCAGAACCAGTTGGTCTGCAACAGCCCGACGATCACGCCGGAGTGTGTGTTTACGGTCTTGCAGAACGGACGGTTTATCGAGCTGAGGGCTGCCAACGGGCAATATGTTTCGACGGCTTCGGTCAAGACGCCCATGACGCTGACGGGCAACAACCAGGCTGCCGACAGCAAGTTTTTGTGGCACAACCTGCAAGCCAACGGTCAACTGTTCGGCTTGAAGAGCCTGAAGACCAATGCGGTGGTCTGCTCCGAAAACGGCACCAAGGCGATGAACTGCGACCGGTATGATTTCGGCGGCTGGGAGAAGTTCACCTGGGCGGAATATGCGCCGGTGGGCATCGCCGCTCTCCCGGTGGACGCCCGCCTGCCTGTCTACTTCGATGCCGCACGGGGGGAACTGTTTCTTCCGGAGGCTGCCGCCGGCGACTGGCAGATCTTCGATGTCTCCGGCAGGCGGATGCCGGGCGGCAAGCGGTCGAACAGTCTGTCTGTTCCGGTATCGGCGTTTCCCGCGGGCGTGTACATAGTGAAGGCGGGCGGTCGGACCGGCAAGTTTATCAAACACTGAGCCTTTTCGCATCCGCCGGTTCGCCCGGACCGGCGGATGCTTTTTCCATTGACCTAATTCCCTTTCGTCCCCATGAAACACACCCGTTTTCCTTCCTTTTTCCTTCTTTTTTTTCTTCTGATACCTGCCGGAACAGGACACGCGGTTTCTTTTTCGGAAAATAAAACCGCCGCCGGAGCCTCCGAGACAAGCGTTTCCCGCGCACACTATTTCACCTGGATCAACAACACCAACGAGGGAACCACGGAAAAGCAGACGCTGGTCAACTTGGACTTTTTCGAGTGGTTGCACCGGGAATACGGCATGGTGCTGGATATTTACGCCTTCGATGCGGGCATTTACGACGGCAAGAACTTCTACGGAAAAGATACGGACGCCCGCCACCGGCGGAATTTCCCCCAGGGCTTCGGCGCCGTTTACGAAAAAGCGGCGCAGAGCGGTACGCGCCTGGGTATCTGGGGCGGTCCCGACGGTTTCGGCGACACGCCCGAAGAGGCTGCCGCCCGGAAACGGCTGATGGTCGCCCTGTGCCGTGATTACCGGTTCGAACTGTTTAAGTTCGACGCTGTTTGCGGACCCTTGCGCAGGGAAAAAGAGGACGATTTCATCGATATGATGCAGCAGTGCCGCGCTTTTTCGCCCCAATTGATTCTGCTGAACCACCGCCTGGGCCTGGACAAGGCGGAGGCATACGCCACGACTTTCCTCTGGGAAGGCAAGGAAGCCTACGTCGATGTGAATGCGGCAAACACGGTGACTGCGCCGCACAACCGCGCCGGAACCTTGAGCCGGGGCTTGACGCCGCAACTGAAACGCCTGACCGAAGACCACGGCGTCTGCCTGTCGTCCTGCCTCGACTATTGGGAGGACGACCTGGTCTTGCAGGCGTTCAACCGTT
>JAIRSN010000232.1 GCA_031255425.1 Dysgonamonadaceae bacterium | reverse complement strand
TATTGGAAAACGTCCCGGAGAAGTTTTTACACTTTCCAAGTATATTGGAAAACGTCCCGGAGAAGTTTTTACACTTTCCAAGTATATTGGAAAACGTCCCGGAGAAGTTTTTACGCTTTCCAAGTATATTGGAAAACGTCCCGGAGAAGTTTTTACACTTTCCAAGTATATTGGAAAACGTCCCGGAGAAGTTTTTACATTTTCCAAGTAACCCGGAAAGAAAAAAACAAAAGAGGCTGCGCCTCCACCTCCGCAACCTCTTTTACTGTTTGTGATGCATGGGATTCCACGGTGCATGGAAAGCCGCAACGCAGGTATAATATTACTTAAAACAGATCAGAGTCTGCACCGCTTTTTGTCATTTCCACCGCTTCATCCACAAAATAATAGGTGTCCGCATCCAGGTGGCCACTGCTTACATGTTGGTTATCTTTGCTTTTGCCCAATCGAACGATTACCAGGTTTTTGCTGGGAACGACAATGATACGTTGCCCCAGATGTCCCATCATTCCGTAGAACGCGGGCTTGTGCCACTCGTCGATCCAGATGGAATACCCGTATTTTTTAGGTTCGTCGAATTGAAAAGCCGCGTAATTTGGTGTAATCATGCGCTCTACAAAAGCAGAATCCAGCAGTTGTTGCCCTTTCCAGTTCCCTTTTTGGAGCAATAACTGTCCCAATTTGGCGAAATCCCTTACATTGGAATGGATGCAGCAAAACGACTTTTCGATTCCGCCGCTGACAGACCACAGCGCATCGTGTTCCATCCCCATCGGTTGCCAAAATTCTTCCGACAGGTACTGGGCGAGATTCTTCCCCGTGGCACGCTTCAGAATAATAGCCAGCAGTTGGGTGTCTGCCGAAGAATATTTGAAATGCTCTCCCGGAGCCTGGTCGAAACGGCGCTTCAGCATTTGTTTTTCAATATTATTCCCAAAATAGGCTTCCGTAGTGGGACTGAAAGGAGAATAATATTCTTCCACCCAGTTGAACCCGGAAGTCATTGACGACAAATTGCCCACGGTACAGATCCGCGCCAACGAATCGTTCCGGAATTCGGGAAGAAAATACGTAACCGGCTGATTCAACCCTTTGATATACCCCTGTTCGATGGCTTTTCCCAAAAGCATCGTCGTGACCGATTTCGCCATCGAGAAGGAATTGGTAAGGCTTTCGGGAGAATAATTGTCCCAATATTCTTCGTAAAACAACAAGCCGTCCTTGATGATGGCAAACCCGGCTGTTTCAAAATCCTCCAGTTCCTTGCGGAGCGTATCGGTCAACTGAACCTGCCCGTATTGCGGATGATGCTCCCAGTATTGAGGCGTGCCGGCAGCAATCACGCGATTGTCAAAGTCCGGATAATCGTCGATATGCGTTGTGTTGTACCCCTTCAGAATTGTTTTCCGAACGGCTTTGAGAACATACCCGTTTCCGGATACATAAAAAGCAATGACTGTCAATCCGATAACACTCAAAAGAACGATTGACACGTTACGAATATTTCTAACAAGTTTTTTCATGTGTAAATAAATGATATGAATAATAAAAATAGTTTTCACGTTACGCTTCCCGGACGGAATCAGGCGCTGATCCGCCGGATAATCCACCCAATGCCCTTCACCGTTTCGACGATTGGAAGCGGCGCAACCGCAAGGACAAATGTCCAGATCCACTGCGCATCCGTCAGACGGGAAATATGAAACAAATCGTGCAGGCAGGGGATTTCCAGGACCATAAACATCAATCCCGCCGAAACGGCAATCGCGCCCAACAGGAATTTGTTGCTGCCAAAGTGGCGGAACGAGGATTGCGAATGGGAGCGGACATTGAATACGTGGATCAACTGGGCAAACGCCAATACGGCAAAACACATCGCCCGGGCAACCTCCGTCGCATCTTCGGCGGGCGGCGTTGTGTGCAATCCTATCCGGAACGCCGCCAACGACAGGGCTCCGATCATGACGCCCTGCAAGACAACCAGCGAGGCGAACTTTTTGTTCAAGATAGATTTCTTCGAATCCACCGGCTTCCGGTTCATAATGCCCTTGCCGGCGGGATCGACGCTCAGCGCCAGGGCAGGCAAACTGTCGGTAACCAGGTTGATCCATAATATATGAATGGGCAACAGCGGCGTGACCCAGTTTGCCAGGACCGCAACGAACAACACGATGATTTCCCCCACATTGCATGAAAGCAGAAATTCGATGGCTTTCAGGATATTGTCGTAGATCCGGCGCCCTTCTTCCACGGCGGAGACGATGGTCGAGAAATTGTCGTCGGTCAGGACGATGTCGGCGGCCTCCTTGGATACGTCCGTGCCGACGATACCCATCGCCGCCCCGATGTCCGCCAATTTCAATGCGGGGGCGTCGTTCACTCCGTCGCCGGTCATCGACACCACATCGCCGCAGGCTTGAAAGGCTTTCACAATCCGCACTTTATGTTCGGGCGAAACCCTGGCATACACCGCAATTTGATGCACTTTTCCGTTCAATTCGGCATCCGTCATCTTTTCCACATCGGAACCGGTCATCGCCAGCTCGTGTGCCCGCAGGATGTCGAGTTGCCGGGCGATAGCCGTTGCCGTAATCAGGTGGTCGCCGGTAATCATGACCGGTTTGATGCCTGCCTGACGGCATTTATGGACAGCCGGCTTCACTTCCGGGCGGGGCGGGTCGATCATGCCGGTCATTCCGGCAAAGACCAGGTCGTTTTCCACGGTTCCGGGTTCGATTTCGGACGGGAGAATCGCTATCTTTTTGTATCCCATTGCCAAAACACGCAGGGCATTCTCTGCCAACCGGGCATTGGTTTCGCGGATTGTTTTCTTATGTGCTTCGGTCAGGGGAAGGATTTTGCCCTCCTCCTGAATCTGGGTGCAGCAATCCAGCAATTCATCCAATCCCCCTTTCGTATATACCGCATACGAAGCCGGATCCAGGCGGTGAACCGTCGTCATCCGTTTGCGTTCGGAGTCGAAGGGGATTTCAGCCACCCGCGGGTGTTCCGCTTCCAGCTTGTTTTTGTCGAACCCAAACAGCAATCCCCAATCAATAAGCGCCGTTTCCGTCGGGTCGCCGGTGGTTGTATACCTGCCGTTCTCTTCCGAGAGTTTGGCGTCGTTGGCAAAAACAGCTACCCGTATCAACTGCTCCTGCGTAGCGGAGAGCGAACCGGTTGCCGGTGTTTTTCCGACTTCCGTTATCCGGTCGTCAGTATACAGTTTGACTACCGTCATCTTGTTCTGCGTCAGCGTGCCGGTTTTATCCGAACAGATCACGTTGGTGCTTCCCAGCGTTTCCACGGAGGGAAGCGTCCGCACAATCGCATTCCTTTTAGCCAGGCGCTGCACCCCGACAGCCAGAACGATTGTCGAAACGGCAGGCAGTCCCTCCGGAATCGCCGCCGCCGCCAGGCTGACAGCAATCATAAACATATCCTGCAAACTGTTTCCGTGCCAAACGCCCACGGAAAAGATAAGCGCGCAAATAATCAGCGCACCAATTCCCAGGTGTTTGCCGAGCTTGTCGAGCCGTTGTTGGAGGGGTGTTTGTTGCTCCGGGGTTGCCTGAATCATCGCCGCTATCTTGCCGACTTCCGTACGCATGCCTGTTTCGACGACGATGCCTTTCCCTCGCCCGTACGCAACATTGGTGGACGAGAATCCCATATTGACGCGGTCGCCCAACGGAATGTCCTTCTTTGAAATAGCCGGGGCGGATTTTTCCGCCGGGACGGATTCCCCGGTGAGGGCGGCTTCCTGAATCTTCAGGTTAACGGCTTCCGTCAGGCGCAAGTCCGCCGGAACGGAGTCGCCCGTATCCAGAACGACCAAGTCGCCCGGAACTAATTCCTTTGATTCGATCACCTGTACTTTCCCATCGCGAATCACCTTGCATTGCGGCGCTGCCATTTTTTCCAGCGCTTCCAGCGATTTTTCCGCTTTGTTTTCCTGCAAGACGCCGATAACGGCATTGACAATCACAATGATCAGGATGATAATGGCGTCCGTGAATCCTTCGCCTTGCATATATCCGGTGATTCCGGAAATAAGCGCTGCAATGATCAGGATGAAGATCATGAAATTCTTAAACTGTGCCAAAAATCCGGCTAACAGGCTTTTCTTTTTTTTCTTTTGAAACTCGTTGTACCCGAATTTCTCCAAACGCAAGCCGGCTTCTTTTTTCGTCAGCCCCTGGGAGAGGGAGGTCGCGAATCTTTCGCCGGCTTCTTCAACCGTTTGGTTGTAACAATGTTGTATCATGCTGTTCTATAAATTATCTTTCACGTAATTGCGGAATTCCGACGGCGACATGCCGTAAGCCTCTTTGAAAAGCCGGTAGAAATTCCGTATGGTGGTGAAACCGGAATCCATCGCCACGGCTTCGATTGTTTGGGTCATGTCTTGCAGCAGCAAGGTCTTGGCGTATTCGATCCGGTTGTGGTTTATGTATTCCTGAATGGTCATACTGGCTGCCGAACGGATCGCTTTGGAAAGGTACACTTCGTTGGTATTCATCTCCGAGATAAGGTTTTTTCGCCCGTATTCGCTGTTGATATAGGGTTTTTTCGCATTCATGTAGTCTTCGACACGCTCGAAAAGCGTGTTCTGTGAATCGGGAGCAACATTCAACTGGGGGTCCATTTTTATTCGCATAGAATCTTTAAACGCCAACAGCTCTGTTTTAGTTTGCGTCAGTTCTTTTATTTGGTTGAAAAGGTGGAAATTTTTATCCCGGATGGATCGCAGGTTGTTTCCGATCACCCAGATCGCCAGCAGCAGCAAACAGGAAAACCCGATCAATATCATGTTGAACGAAAAGCGGAAGGCGAGTTCTTTCCGTTGCAGTTCGATTTCGCTTTCCCGCTTATCTACTTCGTAATCCGTCCAGATTTTATTGATTTCGTAATAAAACCGGTCGTGATTAATCGAATCGGTGTGTTCCTGCAATTTCTGGTAATACTGATTCGCCTCTGTGTGTAGCCCTTGCGCGGTCAACGCTTCGGCATGGAGCCTCAACAAGTCTTTTACATGCTTCCCGAAGCGGCTTTTTTCGCCGTAGGAATAAGCCAGTTGGAAAAAATATTTTTCCCGCGCATAATCTTTCAGCGCAAAGTAGTAGCTCATTTTCATTTTGTTTGTAAGGAAAACGAAAAACGGAATCGCTTTGCTCTCCACTAATTTGTCCAGGTCGGCAATCGTTTTTTTCGCCTCGTCCAGCCGGTTTTCTTTTATATAATAGGAAGCGTAATACAGCAGGCAGGGAAATTCGAAGGCGAAAAGGCTGTATTGCGGGTATTTCTCTTTCACCCTGCGCGTTTCCATATTCAACGAATCCATGTACAGCACCATATTCTCCGAATCGTTTTTGTCGGTATACGCCAGCAGCAAGCCCAGGTAACAGGTTAAAACCCTGTAAGGTGCATCTTCCTGGGGCGTCGTCATATTCCGGGCGTCTTTTACCCGGCGGATTGCTTCGTCAAATTCCTCCAGGTTCCGGTAGGAGTCGCCGATGGCAAGGAGCGCTGTTGCCTGCGCTTGCCTGTCCTCGATTTTTTTTGACAGTTCGTACATTTCCAGGGCTTCTTTGAGCCCGATACTGTAATATCCTTTTGCCATATAACTGTAAACGACAATTTCTTTGACCAGGAATAAGTCTTTGTAAAATTTATGACTGGAGGTAAAGTCTTCGGCTATTTTCGCGTAATAGAGCGTCTTGTCGATGTCGTGAAACTGGAAATAGGCGACCCGGTTGGTCAGCGCGATGGATTCGTACATCTGGTTTTCCTGTTTTTTTGCTTCGTCCAACAAAAGATTATTGTAATGCCAATCTTTCGGGAGATATAAAAAACTTTGCTGAAGGCGGTGGAGAATTTCCAGGCGATTTTTACCCTGGGCAAGGGGTAATTCGAGCAATAAACTGTCTTCTGTTTGGTGCTGGCAAAAAACGTTAAATACGACCATTAGGCTCAAAAAACATAATTCAATTCTTTCTGTTCTCATATATTATCAAATTTCGACACAAAAATAAAACTATTTTCGATAATTGTCACACAAATTTTTAAATTTGTCACTAGCTTTTTGATTTCTGTCATTTTTTTTCGTAATTTTGTCCGTAGCTTTGTTTCATCAAAATACCAAGGGCTTAAAAACAAAACCAACCATTCTAAAAGTCTTTATGAGATAGTTGTTAAAGATGTGTTCAAAGTGTAATGGAAAAGGCTCTCCCGTGAGGGAAGGCCTTTTTTTCTTGTGCTAATTTCTACTCATTATAATATTTTACGAGGTACACGATGACGGGAAAATGGTCGCTGTACCCGTTGAGGAAGACGTTTCCGCTGTGTGTCCGGTGCGGATACCCTTTGTATTGCCCTTCTTGCGAGATCAGGAAATCCCGGTTGAAGACTTCTGCTTTCCAGAACTTGAATGTGTTTTTGTCTTTTCCGAGCAGGTGCCCGGATATAATAATCTGGTCGAACAGGTTCCATTTGCCCTGGTAACCCAGCGAGCCGACGCCTTTGGCGTAGATTTCTGCCAATGGGTTGAACAGGTCGCCGTCTTTTACCTGTTTCCGTTTCATCTTGGCGCCCAACACATTTTGTACGCTGATGTCCTGCGGATCGTCGTTCAGGTCGCCCATGATGATGATTTTGGAATCCGGCTCGGCTGCTTGCAGGGAGTCGGCTATTTGTTTGTTCAGGCGGGCGGCGGCTACGCGCAGGTGCCGGGATTGTGCTTCACCCCGGCTGCGGGACGGCCAGTGGTTCACCAGCAGGTGGAACCGTTCCCCGTCCATCTTGCCGCTGACCAAAAGCGGGTCGCGTGTCTTGAAGCCGGGCATCCCGGGGACTTCCAGCCGGAACGACCGGGAGGTTTGCACGGTAAACAGTGCCGGATTGTACAACAGCGCTACGTCGACTCCGCGCTGGTCGGGGGAGTCGTAATGCACGATTTGCAGGTTTTGTTTGGCTAATGCTCCGGTTTTTACCAGGTCGGCAAGCACTTCCCTGTTCTCGATTTCCGATACGCCGATGACTGCGGGTCCCAGCGGGCAGGTCTCTTTTGCTAACTGGCTTAGGGCGTGTGCCATGTTGTCTAATTTCCGGCGGTACTTTTTGGTGTCCCATTTCTTGCTTCCTTGCGGGGTATATTCCAAATCGTTATTCCCGTTGGCGGGGATGGTGTCAAACAGGTTTTCAAGGTTATAAAATGCGATGGCGTAGGGTACCAGCATTCTCTTTTCTTGTGCGTGGATGCTCCACGCGAGGATAAGACTCATTACTAACATACTTATTCGTTTCATTGGAGTGGATTTTTTATGATTATGCGGCTAATTTACAAATTTTCCCCTTAATAAAAAAGGCGGCATTATATATAATGAATAATGAAACGCAGGATGCCGTATCCTATGCTTTTCAAATCAGGCGCCGCCTTTGGCTCGCCTGATTGTTCTTTTTTGGCGGCACAGCCGCTTTTGTATTTTAAAGGGGTACGGTGTGTCGGCTTGGCTGCGGGTTATCATTTATATCCTATTTTTTTTCTTTCAGGCGCCGCCTCCGGCTTGCCTGATTTTTCTTTTTGCCTTGATGCAAAAAGAAACAAAAAGATCAAGGCTTGGCTTCTTGGCGGACCGCTCTGATACCGCCGGCTAAACGGATTACAACTCGCTTCGCTCA
>JAIRSN010000211.1 GCA_031255425.1 Dysgonamonadaceae bacterium | reverse complement strand
CTGTTCGACATCAAGAACGTCAGTTCCTACTCCTGGTTTTCCGACGTAAAAGGAGTGATGCACGCCGTCCCCGACAAGCTGACCGGCCGGCAATTCAACCTGAAACTGGTCGCCGAGTTCTGACCCGGACCCTGCCTTTTCCGCGCCGGCGCCCTTTAAAATATAAAAGACACTGCGTGTCCGGCGCCATGTCTGAGTTTATTGATTATCTTTGTACTTTCAATCGCTTAACAATCCCGCTTTATTATGAATACAAAACATAAAATAATCAACGGAGACAGCCGCCAAATGAGCGAATTAACAGACCGTTCCGTTCATTTAATCATCACCTCTCCGCCCTATTGGCAACTCAAAGATTACGGCTCGGAGAACCAGATCGGGTTTAACGACAGTTACGAAAATTACATTAACAGTCTGAATTTAGTGTGGTCGGAATGTTTCAGAGTGCTACACGACGGTTGCCGTTTATGTATCAATATTGGCGACCAATTTGCAAGGTCTGTTTACTACGGTCGTTACAAAGTTATTCCGATACATTCGGAGATCATCCGGTTTTGCGAAACGATTGGCTTTGATTTTATGGGGCAAATTATCTGGCAAAAACAAACCACCATGAATACTTCGGGAGGCGGTGCGGTGATGGGCAGTTTTCCACACCCGCGAAACGGCATTGTCAAATTGGATTTCGAATATATCCTGTTGTTCAAAAAGCCGGGGAACGCACCAAAACCCACACAGGAACAAAAAGAGAATGCCGTGATGACCAACGAAGAGTGGAACACTTATTTCAGCGGACATTGGTATTTCAACGGTGCAAAGCAAGACAAACATCTGGCGATGTTCCCAAAAGAATTGCCTGCCCGGCTGATAAAAATGTTTTCTTTTCCCGGCGAAACCGTCTTAGACCCCTTTATGGGAAGCGGAACAACCGCTTTGGTTGCAAAGAAATTAAATAGAAATTCCGCAGGCTATGAAATTAACCCCGAATTTCTACCGGTAATCAAGGAGAAAATGGGGGAAAACGATACTTTTACGCAAGTTGAAACAGCATTTATAAAACAGTCTGAAATTAAAATTGATTTGGAAAAATTACCGTATAAATTTGTTGACGTTCATAAGTTAGATAAAAAAACGGATGTGAAGCAATTGCAATACGGTTCTAAAATCGACGCTGAAAGTTCGTCCAAAAGAGAAGAAATGTTTTCCGTTAAAGAAATCATTAGCCCCGAACTTCTAAAATTGAATAACGATTTAATTGTAAGGCTAATCGGAATAAAGCAAAATCCACAAATAAATGGCCGGGCAACGGAATATTTAAAACGGAAATTGCGCGGGAAGCGGGTTTTTCTGAAGTTTGATGAACAAAAACACGACAATCAAAATAACTTGCTGGTTTATCTGTATCTTGAAAATAAAACCTTTATTAATGCCCATTTATTAAAAGAAAAATTGGCAGACGTAGATAATTCATTGAATTTTAAATATAAATCCAAATTTCAGGTCCTATGAAGCAAGAAAAATACGCCCTCGATTTCGGCAAAAAAGAGAAAGTTCTTAATTATGCCACACAAACTTACCGGCTTTCACGACCGGACAAGGTGGGTGCTGTAATGGCATTGATTCGCGAATGTCAGCCCAAAACCAGGAAAGAATGGGAAAAATGGTATTTTGAAAATGCTTTTACCGAAGCAAAAGCAAAGACAAAAATGACCAAAGAAAGCCTGACCGAACTCGGCGAACGGTTGTACGAAAAAATCACAGAAGTTGTAATCCCCGAATGGCAATCCGCTTTTGCACAATTGACTTTACAGGATTGTATTGATTACATTTTCAACCTGACCATTAATCGCACTTTTGACGGCTTTTTACGCGAAAAATCCGTCGTGAATGATAGCTTGGCAAAGATTTTTCCCGAAGTTGTATTCGAAGAAAGCGACCCCGGACTCGACCACGCAGGCGACATTGACTACGTTGCAAAAGTTGGAAATAAAGCGATCGGCATTCAAATAAAACCGGTTACCGCCCAGGCAAATTTCGGTAATTATTCGGCAACCGAGCGAATGAAAGCAAGTTTTGCCGGTTTCGAGGAAAAATTCGGAGGAAAAGTATTTGTCGTTTTCAGTTTGAACGGTGAAATTGCTGACAAGGAGATAGTAAAAGATATTCAAAAAGAAATAGAGCGGCTGCGCCGCCGTGCCCTTTAATATGAATACAAAAAAAATCAATTTCCTCCTGCCCCACCTGGGCGTTATCGTTCTGTTCTTCCTCCTCATCCTGATCTATTTCCGTCCCGCATTCGAAGGAAAAGTACTGCAACAGGGCGATATGACCCAGTTCCGGGGCATGGCACAAGAGCTGGTCAGCTACGGCGAACCGTCGGGGTGGACAGGCTCCATGTTTTCCGGAATGCCCAGTTACCACATCACCGGCTACCAGACCGGCATGGATTTTACGGCATGGATCAAGGTGTATATGCTGGGCGCGATACAGGAAAACACCGCCGGACCGATTCTTATCCTGCTGATTACCTCGTATCTACTGTTTCTCGTACTGGGACTCCCCTGGTGGCTTGCCGCGATCGTCGCCATCGCCACCGGGTTCTCGTCCTACAACCTGATTATTATTGTAGCGGGACACGTCACCAAGGCATGGACCCTGTCGTTTGTGCCGCTCGTGCTGTCCGGGATGATCCTGGTGTTCCGGCAAAAATACCGGGCAGGCTTCCCCGTGTTCGCCCTGGGGCTGGCCTGGCTGATTGTCTCCAATCACTTGCAGATCACGTATTATGCCGCGCTGTTCTGTTTCCTCCTGTTCCTCGGCTTCACGGTCGAACGGGCGCTCGGAAAGGAATGGAAACGGCTGGGCAAAGCCACCGGAATCATCGCCGCCGCCCTTGTCCTCGCGGTGCTGGCGAACCTTTCCAACCTCTATGTCAATTACGAATCGGGCAACGAAAGTATGCGGGGAAAATCCGAACTCCCGGCAAACAACGACGCCACCGCCCCGGCTTCCGGACTGGACAAAGACTATGTCTTCGCGTGGAGCTACGGCAAAGCTGAAACGCTGTCCCTGCTGATTCCCAACGTCAAAGGAGGCGATTCGGGCGGCTATCTGGACAACAACTCCCACCTCTACAAGGAATTGAAAGCGCGCGGAGCGCCGCTGAAAAACACCGTGCAAAGTTATACCTACTGGGGCGACAAGCCCTTCACGTCGGGACCGGTTTACTTCGGCGCAATCATTTGCTTCCTCTTCCTGTTCGCCTTTTTCATTGTCCCCCGCAACTTCAAGTGGTGGCTCCTGGGCGCTACCGTCCTGTTTCTGATGTTGGCTTGGGGGAAAAACCTGGCGGGGTTCAACGATTTGATGTATGCCCATTTTCCCCTGTACAATAAGTTCCGCACGGTAGAGATGGCGCTGGTCATACCTGCCTTCACGTTTCCCCTGCTGGCGGGATTGGCATTGAAAGAGCTGGTCGCCGCGAAAGCCGGCACCCGGAAGCTGAAGCAGGCGCTGTACTGTTCCGCCGGAGCGACCGCCGGGATTTGTTTGATTTTGGGGATAATACCCGGTGCGTTTTTCTCTTTCGAGTCGGTCTACGATGCACAATACGGATTGCCGGACTGGTACTACGACGCCCTGCTGAAAGACCGGAAAGCCCTGCTGCAAGCCGACGCCCTGCGTTCCCTGGTATTTATCGGACTGGCAGCCGGGCTGATCGGGCTGTATATCCGGTCGGCGAACCGGAAGAAAGTGCTGCCCTACCTGGCAGTGGGATTGTTCGCCCTGATTTTATGCGATTTATGGCAGGTCGACCGGCGCTACCTGAACGCCGGCCACTTTATTAACCGGAAGAAATACAACGAACAACTCTTCCCCCAGTCTACCGCCGACAAGTTTATCCTGCAAGATAAGTCGCCGTCCTACCGGGTGCTGAACCTGAACAACCCGTTTCAGGAATCCCGCACGTCGTACTACCACAAGTCCATCGGAGGCTACCACGCAGCAAAGCTGGGACGCTACCAGAACCTGATCGACCGGCGATTGACGAAAGAAATACAGTCCCTTATCACCGCCTTCCAAACCGCCCCGGATGCCGGAGGACTGAATGAAACGCTCCGGAACTGTGCTTCTCTGAATATGTTGAATGCCCGGTACATCATTTTCGACCCGCAACAGCCGCCCTTAGTCAATCCCTATGCCGAGGGCAATGCGTGGTTTGTCGCATCCTACCGGCTGGTCGATTCGCCGGAAGAAGAAATCGCCGCGCTGGAAACACTGCCTGTCCGGACGGAAGCCGTTTTCGACCGGGCGTTTGCGCACCACCTCCCGGCGACGCCGCTCACGCCCGACGCCCGGGCGCAATTAGAAATGACGGCTTACTATCCCAACCGGCTTACCTACCAGTCCGATTCGTCGCAGGACGGCTTGGCAATCTTTTCGGAAATCTACTATCCCAACGGCTGGAAAGCCTTTGTCGACGGCAAACCAACGCCCATCAGCCGCGCCGACTGGATTCTGAGAGCCATCACGGTTCCCGCCGGGCGGCACCAAATCGAATTTATCTTCGACCCCGACGACGTCCGCCTTTGCGGAACAATCTCCACCCTGTTCTCCGGACTGCTGGTGTTGTTGGTATTGGGGTCTGTTATCCTTTTTATATGGAAAAAGAAATGAAGACGATCTCCGTTGTAATCTGCACGTACAACCGGGCGGAATCCCTCGCCGCCACCTTAGAAAGCGTTGCCCGGCAAACATTCCCGCCGGAAAAGTTTGAAATTATTTTGGTCGATAACAACAGCGCCGACTCGACGGAAACCGTCTGCCGGCGGTTCGGGCAACAGCACAGGCGCCTTGCCGTCCGTTATTTCAAGGAACACCGGCAGGGCATTTCCTACGGCAGGAACCGGGGCGTGGAAGAAGCCTGCGGCGAATGGATCGCTTTCCTCGACGACGACGAAACCGTCGGCACGGATTACTTGCAGCAATTAGACGCCTTCTACCGCGACTGTCCGGACGCCGCATTGACAGGCGGTCCGGTCGTCCCGGTCTACGAAACGCCGCCGCCCGAATGGTTGTCGCGCTTCACCCTCCGCCTGGTAACGGGGTATTACAACAAAGGCGAACGGATCCGGACGGTGGGCGCAAAGGACTATCCCGGAACCGGTCACGCAACGTTCCGGCGGGAACTGTTTCTCCGGTACGGCGCCTTCAATACCGGCTTGGGCAGGCAGGGAACGTCGCTGCTGGGCGGCGAAGACAAGGACTTCTTCCTGCGCCTGATGCGGAACGGCGTGCGCTGTTACTACCTGCCTGCCGCCAGGGTCTATCACCACATCCCCGCCGGCAAACTGAGCGACGAGTTCTTCACCCGCCTGACCTGTGCCATCGGGAAAAGCGAACGGATGCGCACCTTATCGCTGTCCAAACAAGCCTATTACAAACGGATTGCCCTCGAACTGTTCAAGTGGGCGGCGAGCCTGCTGCTGTTTTTCTGTTATACGGCGGCGGGGCGGTTTCCCAAAGGCTGGAAGCTGATTGAATTTCGCCGCAACGTGACGAAAGAACTGCTGAAAGAAAGCGGGAGCTAAGAACGCGGGCGTTTGCGGCCTGTGAAAATGAAAGGATTTCGGGGGAAATAGCGGAAAAGAAAAAGGGAATTCTCCCGAATTCCCTAACTTCAATCTTTTTTAACCTTAAATCTAATACTATTATGAAAAAACTACGCTGCAAAGGTAAAGATAGACGGAAAAAGTCCCAAATATATTTTCATAAAAGTTGTTAATTCAATGTTAAGGAGTTCAGATTGACATCAACGGGGTTCAATCCCGTCCATAATGTCAAACAATTCGGCGGTTGTATTCGCTCTTAACATTGCCACCCGTGTCGGTTTGAAGTCGGGGATACCCTTGAAGAGCGGGCTTGCCGCCAGGTGCCGCCGGCTGTGCAGGATGCCGCGCCGTTCGTCCAAGCGGGCGACACTTTGCAAGACTTGCCGCTTCAGGACGGACAAATAGACGGCAAACGGTTCTTTCGGGAGCGGTTCGTTCCGAAGAAGATAATGTTTTATTTCTTTGAAAATCCAGGGCGCGCCGATGCTTGCCCTGCCGACCATCACCGCGTCTACGCCGTAGCGGTCGAAGGCTTGCCGGGCGCGTTCGGGGGAGGAGATGTCGCCGTTGCCGATGATCGGGATGCGGATACGCGGGTGGTTTTTCACCGCGCCGATCAGCGTCCAGTCCGCCACGCCGGTGTACATCTGGGCGCGCGTCCGGCCGTGAACGGTCAGGGCGGCGATGCCGCAATCCTGCAAGCGTTCCGCCAGGTCGACAATGATCTGGCTGCCGCTGTCCCAGCCCAAGCGCGTCTTGACCGTCACCGGAAGGCGGACAGCTTCGACCACGCGGGCGGTGATCTCGATCATCTTTTCCGGCGTCCGCAACATGCCCGACCCGGCACCTTTCCCCGCTACCTTCTTGACGGGACAACCAAAATTCAGATCCAACACATCGGGACCCGCCTCTTCGCAGATGCGGGCAGCTTCGA
Organism: Dysgonamonadaceae bacterium; assembly: GCA_031255425.1. Classification (GTDB taxonomy): domain Bacteria; phylum Bacteroidota; class Bacteroidia; order Bacteroidales; family Azobacteroidaceae; genus Azobacteroides. The sequence continues at coordinate 472 of JAIRSN010000211.1, read as the reverse complement.
CCATGGCATCCGGATCCCTGCCGTAGATCTGCATCACGACAGGCCGTTCCTCTTCGGAAACAGTCAGTTTGTCCTGCGTTTTATTCACCCGGCGGATCAGGGCATCGCTGGAAATAAATTCCGTGTACACCATATCTGCTCCAAACTCCTTGCACAGCAGCCGGAACGAAAGATCCGTCACGTCTTCCATCGGCGCCAGAAATACCGGATATGTATCAAATGTTATATTCCCTATCTTCATTTCGGTGCAAAAGTACACTTTATTTTTGTATTTTTTTCGGCCTTGAAGCCTAAGCCGGGCGGGCGACACAACCCGTGGGTGGCGGTGGCATTCTTCTTTCCCCGGGTTTGCACCCGGGGTTACTCATATTCGACTCCTGCGGAGTCGGGGGGGGGGGGGCCGCGGCGGGGGGGGGGGGGGATATAAAAAAAAAACTATACACACGGAAAAAAATACGCGGGGAGCGCGGGG
>JAIRSN010000135.1 GCA_031255425.1 Dysgonamonadaceae bacterium | reverse complement strand
TTTTTAATTGCTTCGCAAGCTCCGGATGATCGAAATATAATCTAATCTCTAAGCATATTTTAGGTAGCAGGAGGCACGGTAAAAGGTCCTCCTGTTATTTTTTTTCTTAACGGTCCGGCGTTACCGCCCTTTTTTCATCGCTTACGGAATTTTTTTAATAGATTACGGTGCTTTTTGGGTAGTTCCCGGCGCTTTTTTAACAGTCCTCGGTGCTTTTTTAACAGTCCTCGGTGCTTTTTTAACAGTCCTCGGTGCTTTTTTAACAATCCTCGGTGCTTTTTTAACAATCCTCGGTGCTTTTTTAACAGTCCTCGGCGCTTTCTTAACAGTCCTCAGTGCTTTTTTAACAATCCTCGGTGCTTTTTTGGCAGTTTACGGAAAGCCCGGAAAAGGGCTCCGCTTATTTTTATTCAGTATGGCTGGCATTCCCATATATTTTGTACTTTTGCGGTGAAATTAAATAAAGATGGAATTAACAAACGAAATCCAAAGGCGCCGGACATTTGCTATCATCAGCCACCCGGATGCAGGGAAAACAACACTCACCGAAAAACTCTTGCTGTTCGGAGGCGCCATTCACGTAGCCGGTGCCGTCAAATCCAACAAAATAAAGAAAACCGCCACCTCCGACTGGATGGAAATAGAAAAACAGCGGGGCATTTCCGTTGCCACGTCGGTCATGGGATTCGACTATGAATCCTACAAAATCAATATCCTGGACACGCCCGGTCATCAGGATTTCGCCGAAGATACCTACCGCACCCTGACGGCTGTCGATAGCGTAATCATTGTCGTGGATATTGCCAAAGGTGTGGAGGCGCAGACCCGTAAACTGATGGAAGTCTGCCGGATGCGGAAAACGCCGGTCATGATTTTTGTCAATAAAATGGACCGCGACGGAAAAGACCCTTTCGATTTGCTGGACGAGCTGGAACAGGAATTGCAGGTTCAGGTGCGCCCGTTGAGCTGGCCGATCGAGATGGGCGTCAAATTCAAAGGCGTCTACAATATTTACGAAGAGAAATTAGACCTTTATAAACCCAGTAAACAAACGATTACGGAATCCGTTCAAATCAAACAGGTAAACGGCCCCGAACTGGAACGGCATGTCGGAAGCGATCTGGCGGGGAAACTCCGTGCCGACCTCGAACTGATTGAAGGCGTCTATCCTGCCTTCGACATCCCGGCGTACCTGGCGGGCAACCTGGCGCCCGTCTTTTTCGGCTCTGCCTTAAACAATTTCGGAGTCAAGGAGTTGCTGGATTGCTTTGTGCGGATTGCGCCGTCGCCCCGCCCGGTTTCGGCGGACGAAAGGCGGGTGGTGCCGGAGAAAGATGCTTTTTCCGGATTTATCTTTAAAATCCATGCCAATATGGACCCCAATCACCGGAGTTGCATCGCCTTCCTGAAAATATGTTCCGGGAAATTTGAGCGGAACGTCAACTACAAACACGTCCGTTTCGACAAGATGATGAAGTTTTCGCAGGCAACGGCTTTCATGGCGCAAAAAAAAGAAACGGTCGAAGAAGCCTTTGCGGGAGATATTATCGGCTTGCCGGACACCGGAAACTTCAAAATCGGAGACACCCTGACCGCCGGGGAAATCCTGCATTTCAAGGGTTTGCCGAGCTTCTCGCCCGAAATGTTCAAGTACATCGAAAATGCCGACCCGATGAAATCCAAGCAGTTGAACAAGGGCATCGACCAACTGACGGACGAGGGCGTGGCGCAACTGTTCACCAACCGGTTCAACGGCAGAAAAATCATCGGCACCGTCGGGCAGTTGCAATTCGAAGTGATTCAATACCGCCTGCTGCACGAATACGGCGCGCAATGCAGGTGGGAACCTATTCATTTATATAAAGCCTGTTGGATTGAAAGCGATTCGAAAGAGGCGCTGGAGAACTTCAAAAAACGGAAACAGCAGTATATGGCGTCGGATAAGGAAGACCGGGATGTTTTTCTTGCCGACTCCAGCTACGTATTGCAGATGGCACAACAGGATTTTCCCGAAATACATTTCCATTTCAGTTCGGAATTCTGAACCTTTCCCTCACCGGCTGCCGCTTCCCGGAGCCGACCGCAGGACATTGATGTCTTTGGATAACTTGTAGGATTTTCCGTCGGCACCTTTCGCTTCCACGATAATAAAGTAAACGCCGGTAGGCACATACTTCCCGTTGACCCGTCCGTCCCAGCCCTTGGCGGGGTCGGTCCACCGGAAAAGCAAATTTCCCCACCGGTTGAAAATCGACGCCTTGAAGCTGATCAGCGATTTGTAGGACACCCGGTATTCGTCGTTCGAGCCGATGGAACTCCCCGGGCTGAAAACGTTCGGCAGTTTCAGGCTTGAGTCTTCAATATATACCTTGAACACCTGCGAAAGGTCGGAACAGCTTGCCTGCGCGTTGATCACTTCCAGTTGAGCGGTGAAAATGCCGGAATCTTCAAACTTGTAGGTAACGGATTTGCCGGTATACCGCACGATTGCCGTGGAATCGCCCGTCGCGGGATTGAACTTGGTTATTTTCCAGATATACAGGGCGGCAACCGGCTCGTTGGCAACGGCTTCGAAGCGTATTTCGACCGGCGCCGGCGTGCGTATATCCGAGCCGGCGGGGAATTCTTCGGTTGTCCCGTCGGGCTTGTAGACCGTTGCCGAGCTGTGCGCCTCCAGCGCAATCGCCTCATACACCGGGGTCGTTGCCTCCCGTCCCAGCCCGAAATGTTCGGCGTAAGCATCGCCTTTCAGGGTGAAAGAGGTGGACTGCAAGGGAGCGTCGATGATGATTTCGGAGAGCGTTCCCCGCAGCAGCCGGTCGGCTCCGGCGGGCGCAAACAGCCCGTCCTCCGGGGACCATTCCAGGTTGTCGTACAATAAATGCCAGGTCCGCTGCAACCCCATCCGCACGCCGCTGCCGGTAAAATAGTCCATCGGGCGCGCCTCGACGCCGGCAAGCAGCTTAAGGAACTCGCAGCGGTCGTCCGCTTCCTGAAAGGAAAAAGAGGAAAAAACCGGCACATACTTGCTGTAATCAATAATCCAGACGTAGGCGGTTTGGGACGAAACCGGATCGCCGACAAAGTAACCAAACCCGTCGCTGAGCCCGCTAATCGTGGAGGTATTCCCGGTTTGCCGGCAGGCGACCGGCTCCGCTTCTCCCGCTTTCCGGTTGTAGCGGCTCCACTGATGCGCTTCCGTGCCGGTGGAAGTATAGGAAATTTCCGCGCCGTCCAGCCCGTTCAACAGGTAGACCTGAATATTGTGAGCCGTATTTTCTTCCGCCAGAAGCGGCTGCCCGGTTCCGCCGGTCACTACGTATTGCGAAAAAACCGGAACCAGCCCGAAGAAGGAAAGAATAAGTACAATTGCTTTTTTCATGTTTTAAAAACTAAGAATTTTTCATAACTTTGCGTGAATAAAACGCGCAAAACTTCAAAAGTTATATGATGATACGAAGATTATTTATCCTTTTTTTACTTGTAAACATCCAATTATATAACGTAAAATCGGAAAAAGCATTTTATCCGGAGGCAACTTTTTTTGCACAACAGGAAGAAATGTACTTTCTGCATACGGTGGAACGGGGGCAAACGGTTTTCTCCATTTCCCGGATGTATAATGTGTCGCCGGATACGATTTACAGGTTGAACCCGGAAAGTGAAAGCGGAATCCGGGCGGGAAGCCGCCTGAAAATCCCGCAGGAATCCGGTTCTTATTTCTACCATACGATTCAACCGAAGGAAACCCTGTATTCCGTTTCGCGGATGTACCAGATGAAAGGCGAAGATATTCTGGATGTTAACCCGGGATTGTCCATCGAAACGTTTACCGTCGGGCGGATCATCCGCATCCCCACCAACCGGGTGACTACGCCGATGGAGGGCGATGAGGATGACAACCGGAAAGCTACCAATTCGCTGCTAAATCCTTCCGGCAAAGAGAAAAGGGAGATGCAACCGGTTAAAGTCGCGTTGCTCCTGCCCTTCGGGTTAAAGGAAGGAACCTCGCCCCAGAACGCGGGGAACAACCGCATTGTGGAGTATTACGAAGGCTTTCTGCTGGCGTTGAAAGAGCTGAAAAAGCAGGGCATTTCGGTCGATTTGCAGGTGTACGACACCGGTTCCGGAGTGGACTTGTTGCCGGAACTGCTGGAAAAGGCGTCCATGCAGGATGTCCACCTGATTATCGGGGGCTTGTCCGACAAGCAAATCAAACTGATCGCGACATTCAGCAGCGAGAGGGGGATTCCGTATGTGATTCCTTTCACGTCCAAAACCGACGAGCCGCTGAACCACCACACTGTTTACCAGATCAGTACGCCGCAATCGTATTTGCTGTCCAAGGCGTCGGCGGCTTTTTACGAAAAGTACAGGCATGCCAACATCATTTTTTACGTTCCCGAATCGTCCAAAAACAAAATGGACTTTATCGAAGTTGTTCAGAAAGATCTGGACACGAAAGGGGTTCCCTACCAGGTGGTCAAAGAGGAAAACCTGTTTTACGAGATTCAGGTGGCGTTGAGCCCCACGCAAAACAATGTGTTCATTCCGTCGGACGACACGCTCGAAACGCTTTCGGTGCTGACGTCTGCCCTGAAAAGTGTGATGGAAACGTCGCCGCAGACGGAAATCTCGCTTTTCGGCTATCCGGCATGGCAAATCTATTCGCCGAAGTATACTTCCGATTTCTTTCTCCTGAACGTTACTTTTTACAGCATCTTCTATGCAAATCCTACGTCGCCGAAGGTGAAGTCGTTTCATAACCGGTTCATTCAATGGTATTCGCGGGAGATGATCAATACGTATCCGAAATACGGGATGCTTGGGTACGACACCGGCGTGTTTTTCGTTCAACTGCTCGACAAGTACGGAACCGCCGCGGGTGTGAACGTCAACAAGCCGGACTATGCCAGCGTGCAGACCGATTTTCATTTCGAGCGGGTCAATAATTGGGGCGGATTCATCAACACGAATATCTACATGGTCGAGTTTAAGCCGGATTTAACTATCACTTCCACCCGTTATTAAGATGAAAAAGATTTTTTTTGGATTTATGCTGTTGGGCGTCGCTTTCGCCTCCCGTTCGCAGGAAAACAGGTTCCGTCCGGAGTGGGCTTTCGGGATAAACGGCGGAGTGACCCTGTCCGAAATGCGGTTTTACCCCAACATTCCCCAAGAGCTGTTGTTGCAGCAGGAAGGCGGCATCTCCCTGCGCTACCTTTCGGAAAAACATTTCGGGATCCAGTGCGAATTGAATTATTCCCTGCGGGGCTGGAAGGAACAGACGGATACGATTGCTCATTTCAACCGGTACGCGCGGTCGGTTGCGTACCTGGAATTGCCGCTGATGACTCACCTCTATTTCAACTTGGGCAAAAGGGCGCGGCTGGTGTTCAATATCGGTCCGCAGGTCGGGTACAACCTGAGCGAAAAGACGTTGAAGAAGGAGATCAGTCCCAACTCCGGGGAATATGCCTACTACAACCAGCCCGTCCAGCGGAAGTTCGATTACGGCATTGCCGGCGGGATGGGGCTGGAAATCCGGACCGGCGCGGGCAGTCTGGTTCTGGAGGGGCGGTATTATTTCGGTTTGTCCGACGTATTCAACAACAGCCGGGCGGATTACCTGCAGGCCTCTTCTCATCGCGTTATCGGTATCAAACTGACGTATTTATATCACTGAGGGAAAAGAAAGGGGGAAAAGAAAAAGGGTAAGCTGACTACATCGCGTCGCTTCAACCTTCTACCCTTGCTGTCGTCAAACCCTGGGGGAATTCGAAGGGAGCTGACCGTATAGGACTTACCCGGCTGCAAAAGTAGTACTTTTTTTTTATTTACCAAACTTTCCGGGATTAAAATCAGGACACGCAGTGTCTTTTATAATTTTATATGGTGCGGTGTATTTGCTTGGCTGCGGAACCGCAGGGTGATTGCACTATAATAATATAAAAGACACTTCGTGTCCCGCCTAAAGATTTTGTAATTAAATCCGAATAAACTATCTTTGAACCCGACAAAGGAAAAGGATACATATTAACATTTTAATAATAATAAATTAAATTCACGTATGAAGACAAGTCAAAAATTTGCAGCCGAACTGATCGGCACGTTTGTTTTGGTTCTTGGAGGTTGTGGAACCGCCATCTTCGCAGGAAGTTCGGTCGGATTCCTGGGAGTCGCGTTAGCCTTTGGATTGACGATCGTCGCGATGGCGTACGGCATAGGCAATATCTCCGGCGCACACCTTAATCCCGCCGTATCGGTAAGTATTTTCTGCGCCGGGCGGATGAGCGCGAAAGACCTGGGCGTATATATCGCCGCACAAATTATCGGCGGCGTACTTGCCGCAGCACTGTTGGCATTTATTGTAGCCCAACACGGCGGGACAAGAGGCGTCTTTGCCGCGAACGGATACGGCGAACTGTTCCGGGACGCCGCCGGTTATGTCAACCTGAGTGCAACCGGAGCGTTTGTTACCGAACTGGTGCTGACCTTCGTTTTCCTGATCGTGATTCTGGGAGTCACCGATTCCCGGTCGATCAAAGGGTTTGCCGGCTTAGCCATCGGGTTGACCCTTGCCCTGATTCATCTGATCAGCATTCCGCTGACCAATACCTCCGTCAACCCGGCACGTTCAATCAGCCAGGCAATCTTTGCCGAAGACCCGCTGGCACTGAACCAGCTTTGGATCTTTATCGTAGCACCCGTCCTGGGAGCAGCCATTGCCGCGTTTGTGTATAATCTCATTGCCGGAAAATCAAGGTAAACCATTCGAAGATTCAGGCGGGATGACAACGAATATAAAAGGCGAGTTGATGAGTTTCGATTCCCCCAAAGTGATGGGAATCCTGAACATTACGCCCGATTCCTTCTTTCAGGGAAGCCGCAAACAAACCGAAACGGAAATAGCGGAACGAGTCGTACAACTGATGGAAGAAGGCGCCGACCTGATTGACGTTGGCGGCTATTCTTCCCGTCCCAATGCCCGGTACGTAAGCGAAGAAGAAGAAATGGAACGCTTGCGTACCGGACTGAAAATCCTGTTCCGGGAAGCGCCCCAAGCCATCGTTTCGATAGACACTTTCCGCGCAAACATCGCACGGGAATGTGTGGAACGGTTCGGCGCCGCGATTATCAACGATATTTCAGCCGGCGAATTGGACGCCGGAATGTTCGATGCCGTCGCAGCGCTACAAGTCCCCTACCTGATGATGCACATGCGCGGGACGCCGCAAACCATGATGGAAGAAGTCCGGTACGACCGCCTGATGCCGGAGATTCTTTTGTATTTCGCGAAGAAAGTCACCCGGCTGAACCAAAAGGGAGTCAACGACATCTGGATCGACCCCGGATTCGGCTTCAGCAAAACAACCGGGCAGAACTACGAAGTCCTGGCAAAATTAGACCAGTTCGCCGTTTTCGAATGTCCGCTTCTGGTCGGGTTCTCCCGGAAGACGATGATCCGCGAAGTGACCGGAGTCGCCGCCGAAGAAGCATTGAACGGAACAACGGCATTGAATATGTTCGCCCTGACAAAAGGAGCGAACATCATCCGGGTTCACGACGTAAAAGAAGCGGTTCAGACCGTGCAATTGTACAACAAAATAAAAACCAGCCATTCTCCATGATCATTCATTTCGGCGTAAAAGACATTATCGACATTCTTATCGTTGCCTTTTTTCTTTATGAAACGTATCTTATCATGAAAAAAACGGGAACGACCACCATCTTTCTGGGCGTCCTCGCTTTTATCGCCCTCTGGATATTGATTTCCAAAATATTCGAGATGCGGTTGATGGGTACGATTCTGGACAAGTTTATCAATGTCGGTTTTATCCTGCTGGTCATTGTTTTCCAGAAAGAGATACGCGAATTTCTCCAGGCGCTCGGCTCCAACAAAGGCATCAAAGCCATCCTGAAAATGCTTAAGCCCAAGGATGGCAACACCGACGACGACATTTCGTATATCATGCCGATTGTGATGGCGTCGATGGATATGGCGAAAAGGAAAGAAGGCGCACTGATCGCCATCCAGCAGAATATTTCCTTAGACAAATTCATAGAAACCGGCGAAAAGATCCAGGCGAATATCAGTACCCGCCTGATCGAAAATATCTTTTTCAAAAACAGCCCCTTACACGACGGCGCCATGATCATTGTCGGAAAGAAAATCATCGCAGCCGCCTGCATCCTTCCCGTGTCGCAGAAGCACGATATTCCGAAACGGTACGGGCTGCGCCACCGTTCCGCCCTGGGATTGTCCGAAGAAACAGACGCCAAAATCATTATCGTTTCCGAAGAAACAGGGAAAATATCCCTGGCGCATCATTCCAAACTGTATGCGAATATATCCGCCGAAGAACTGCAAAAGATCCTGATCGCAAAAGAAGCGTAATCCGATTGACAAATACAACCTGTTTATAAAAGCATAATTTGCATTTTTTGCTTATATTTGTGCGTTAGATTTAAAAACCCTAATAATTTATAAACAATGAGAAATTTTTTTGAGAAAGAAAAGCATGGATGGCTTTGCCGCCGGAGCCATGCAGCGTTTAACCGGATGCCGGAAAAAGGCATTCCTTCAGCGGACTTTGAAACAAAAGTCAGGTTTAATCCCAAGCGTATTCGTTCTTCCAAAGCCAAAGCCTCGTGGCTTGTGTGCAGGGAAAGTTGGTCACCGTTGTTCTTTCACCACAGACCCTGAACGATGACACAGCCGTTAATAAAAGTCGGTATCATGTCTGCCGGCGAAATCCATGTAGTAAATCATCCGGCTCATGCTTCCTTTATCCTCAAAGAGGTGCCCATCGGCATCGGCTTTCATTGGGAGCAAAAAGAAGACCAGGAGTTTCAAGGCGAACTGAATATCATCCGGGATGGAAACAACCTCACCGCGATCAATATTATTCCTGTCGAAGACTACCTGACAAGCGTCATCTCTTCGGAAATGCGGGCGACAAGTTCTATCGAATTACTGAAAGCACATGCGGTTATCTCCCGCAGTTGGTTGCTGGCACAGCAAGAGAAAGCCTCCCGGGGCGAACGGTATGCCTCCGTCACGGAAACGCCGGAAGAGTCCGTCCGCTGGTACGACCGGGAAGACCACACCCTTTTTGATGTGTGTGCCGACGACCATTGCCAACGCTACCAGGGAATCACGCGGGCATCGACGCCCGAAGTAAAAGAAGCGGTCGAATCGACTTTCGGCGAAGTGCTTTTTTACGACGGCAAAGTGTGCGATACGCGTTTCTCGAAGTGTTGCGGCGGTGCGACCGAGCGATTCGAAAACTGTTGGGAACCGGTTCCTCATCCCTACTTAACCAGCGTGGCGGATCCTTTCTGCCACACGGACGACCCCCAGGTATTGCGCCAGGTACTGAATCCGTACGATCTGGAAACCCGCGATTTTTACCGCTGGACAGTCGAGTACGACCGGGAAACCCTGAGCGAACTTGTCCGGAGAAAATCCGGGTGGGACTTCGGGACAATCACCGGCCTGGTTCCGGTAGAAAGAGGCGCGTCGGGAAGAATCTTCCGGTTGAAAGTGGTTGGAAGCAAACAGTCGCGGATCATCGGGAAAGAATTGTTTATCCGCAACGTCTTATCCGAAACGCATTTGTACAGTTCGGCGTTTGAAGTAACGAAGGAACCGGACAAATTCATACTGAACGGAAAGGGTTGGGGACACGGCGTGGGACTGTGCCAGATAGGAGCTGCCGTGATGGCAGAAAAAGGGTACACCTACACGGAAATATTGAGCCACTATTTCCCGGCTGCAAACAGAAAGAAAGCGTATTAAGAATTATCCTTGATCATCATTACCTGAATAGTTGATTAAAACACGTTGTGTTGATTTATTGAATATTCTCAAAAAGTGTCGAAACGATGAGAATTACAAAAATGATACATCATGTTTGTTTCAGCCGTTTGTCAGCATTTACCTATTCGTCGTATCCCCGGTGGAAAAAGGCCTTGTTCCGGCTTCCGCTTCGCTACCTTGTTGCGAACCGGTTGGAACGGGTCTTCGAGATCGGAACCTACCGCCTGTTCTCGCTTTACGAGCTGGCCCGCAACATAGGAATCACCGATATTGACGGACAGTGTATTATGGATGAAGCCTTGCGCCGCCTGATCCGGAAGGGAAAGGTGGAACAGGCGTATCCGGGAAAATTCCGCCTGCGCAGCCATTGCCGTTTTACGGGAATGGTCGATTTGTCGTCGCCGAAAGCCCCCCTGCTGATTTCCAGTTACAAGCGGCCGATTCGCATCATGCCCCATAATTTACGAAGCGCATCTCATGGAGATACCGTCTTGGTAGATACGATCCAAGTAACACCGCATTACCTGGAAGCCAAAGTATTGCGTATTCTCAACTTCTCCGAACGCAACCTGGTGGGGACGCTCGAAGTGCTGGAACAGAAGGCGTATTTCACACCGCTCCGGCAGGAACTTTTCTGCGATATTGAAATCCCGTTGAAGCATACGAAGCAAGCCCGGAGCGGCGACAGCGTCGTGGTGCAATTCGATTACCGCCGGCAAAAGAATGCCCGGCGAATCACGGGGAAGGTGGTCAAAGTATTGGGCGACGCTCATATAGGACAGGTAAAGACGGTTTCCCAACTCTATTCCAGGGGCTTTTCCGCCGACTTCTCGCCGGAGGAAGAAGCCGCCGCCGCTGCGGTCGACTTCCGCCTCACGGAAGAAGAAATCGCGAAACGGCTGGACCTGCGCGGGGTGCTGACGTTCACCGTCGACCCGGAGGAGACCAGGGACATCGACGACGCGCTCTCGTTCCGGGAGATGGAAAACGGCAACTACGAGGTCGGCGTGCATATCGCCGATATAAGCCACTACGTAAAGCCCGGTTCCCTGCTGGACAAGCTGGCTTACGAACGCAGCCAGTCGGTCTACCTTGCCGACCGCACCCTGCCGATGTTTCCCAATCCGCTCACGTACGGCTGTTCGCTCTTTGCCGGGCACGACAAACTCGCTTTTTCCGTCCTTTTCGAGATCGACAGCCGGGCGAAGGTGGTCGGCCGCAGAATCGCCAAGACGGTGATCCGTTCGCAGCGGCAATTCTCTTATCCCGAAGCGCAACAGTTGATCAGCCACCCGAAGGACGAACCGTTTTCCCGGGCGCTGGGCATCCTGTTCGACCTGTCCCGGAGGTTGCGCGAGCGCCGGTTCGACAACGGTGCCATCACCTTCGAAGACCGGCTGAAACCGGCTTTCGTATGGGACCAAAAGGGAAAGGTGGTCGGCGTGAAACCTTACCAAAGAATCGAGTCGATGCGGCTGATCGAGGAGTTTATGTTGCTGGCGAACCGGCACGTAGCCGAAATGGCTGCCCAGCGGTATATCCCTTGCATCTACCGTTCGCACGGGGCGCCCAGGATCAGCTTCTTCCGGGATTTGTGCCGCGTGGCGATGAACCACGGGTTCGAATACCGGGAGCAAAACGATACGATGGGGAACAGCAACTATGCCATTTCCAAAAACATATCCGGCTTCCTGTCGCAGGCGAGGAACCGGCGGGAGGAATACCTTTTCACCTACCTGACCATCCGTTCGATGGCGCAGGGGAAATATAGCCCGGTGCCGCGCCGGCATTTTGCGCTGGCGCTCCGGCACTATACGCATTTCACCTCGCCCATCCGGCGTTACGCGGATATTATGGTGCATCGCATCCTCTGCCGCGAACTGATTGACGCTTCCGAGTGGATCGGCGCGCCGGACTTCGAGGCGGCGTGCAAACACCTGAACCGGATGCACCAGCAGGCGAAGCAGATCGAACGGTATGTCGACCGGCAAAAATGCGCGGAGTTTCTGCGTTACAAAATCGGGCAGGCTTTCGAGGGTACGATTATCGGGCTGACGGAAGCCGGCTTGCTGATCGGGTTGCTTGAGTTCGGCATTCAGGGACGCATCCTGTTGCAGTCGCTGTTGGACGACCGCTACCGGCTCGACCCGCAATCGTATACGATCCGGGGGAAAAACAAAAAGAGCGCCTACAAAATCGGCGACAAACTCAGCGTCCGGCTGGTTTCGGTCGATGTGCGGCGCGGGCTGATTGATTTTGCCATTCCTTGAAAAACGACTACCTTTGAACGCATGAAACAAAGCAAAATAACTCCCTGGCGCTGGATTCCTTCACTCTATTTTGCCGAAGGGCTGCCCTACTTCGCGGTGGTGACGCTCTCGGTGACGCTGTACAAGAACATGGGGCTGTCGAACACGCACATCGCCCTGTACACAAGCTGGTTGTATTTGCCCTGGGTCGTCAAGCCGTTCTGGAGTCCGCTGGTAGACCTGCTGAAGACCAAACGCTGGTGGATCTGCTGCATGGAACTGCTGATCGGCGGCGGTCTTGCCGGTGTTGCTTTTTGCATCCCCACGCACGCTTACCTGCAAACGACTCTTGCCGGCTTCTGGCTGATTGCTTTCAGTTCGGCGACGCACGACATCGCTGCCGACGGCTTCTACCTGCTGGCGCTGAACCGCGGCGACCAGTCGTTTTACGCCGGCATCCGCAGTACGTTCTACCGCATCGCCAGCATCACGGGGCAGGGTTTGCTGATTTACCTTGCGGGAAGGCTCGAAAGGTCTACCGGGAGCATCCCCTACGCCTGGTCTATCACTTTTCTGGTGACCGCCGGCTTGTTCCTGGCTTTTTTCTTCTATCACCGGTTCGGGCTTCCCCGTCCGGAGGCGGACAAACCCGGGGCGGGCGGTTCTGTCCGGCGTATTTCCGGGGAATTCGGGCGGACGTTCCGGTCGTTCTTTACCAAGGCGCACGCTGCTTCCGCGATTTTTTTCATGCTGACTTACCGTTTTTCGGAGGCGCAGTTGCTGAAGATGATTCAACCTTTCCTGCTGGACCCGCGCGAGCGGGGTGGCTTGGGTCTGGCGACGGAGGAGGTCGGTCTGATCTACGGTGTCGTGGGTGTTGCCGGGTTAACGGCGGGCGGTATCCTGGGCGGCATACTGGGTGCCCGGGGCGGTTTGAAGAAATGGCTTTGGCCGATGATGATGAGCATGTTGCTGACGTCGTTCACCTTTGTCTACCTTGCCTGTTTCCTGCCGGAGAACCGGTATATCGTCCACCTTTGCGTCCTGTTGGAGCAATTCGGCTACGGCTTCGGGTTCACCGCCTACATTCTTTTCCTGATGTACTATTCCGAAGGGGAACACAGCACGGCGCATTATGCTATCTGCACCGGGTTGATGGCGCTTGGCATGATGCTTCCCGGCATGGCGGCGGGTTGGATACAGGAGCTACTGGGGTATCGCAACTTTTTTATTTATGTGATGGTTTGTTCTGTTGTGCCGGTGTTCTCGGCATGCCTGATCCGGGTTCCGGATGCGCCACAAAACCTGGGACGGGTTGAATAATACCCTGTGTTGTTCCCCAGGGCGAATGCCCCGGGTCGCGAGGGGCGAGGGTAGTATCCTCCTATACTATGTTATATATAAGGTGTAATATAAAAATGCCGCTGCCACCAAATAAATTGAAAGAATTATCGTTTATATAATATGTGTAATTATTTTTTTCATAAAAGCGGAAGTATCCGAAAACGTGCCGAAGACTTTTTTACAAAAGCGGAAGCTTCCGAAAACGTGCCGAAGACTTTTTCACGAAAGCGGAAGCTTCCGAAAACGTGCCGAAGACTTTTTTACGAAAGCGGAAGCTTCCGAAAACGTGCCGA
>JAIRSN010000075.1 GCA_031255425.1 Dysgonamonadaceae bacterium | reverse complement strand
TTTTCCTGATATGATTTTGAGCCTTGCATATGATTGAATTTTATACGGTAAAGTTACTCATTTTTAACCGAATATACAAATTTGTTCGTGGGCGTGCTGAGTTGTGCAACAGGCACCATATTCAACCCTCCGGGTTGGCGTCGTGCGATGCCCCAGCGGCGTGCGATTCATTATACCTTATATATGTAGGTAAAAGCGGCTGCGCCTGCCTCCGGATTTAACACCATTCCTTGAAAATAAAAGACACTGTGTGTCCGCCGCAGGCAATCTCCCCTGCATTCTCCCGTGCAACCAACCGTCCGCGGCGTTTTTCCCTGCTTGCATGCGATAAATACACTTGTAATCCGTCAATCATCGGCGGATGATGCGCATTTTTTTCTTTATTTCTTTCCCCGGTAAAATCTTCCTGTTTTTGTACCGTTTTTGAATTTCCGACGACGCTCGGAACCTCGCCGACGAAGTTTTTACGCTTCCGACGACGCTCGGAAGCTTGCCGACGAAGTTTTCACGCTTCCGACGACGCTCGGACGCTCGCCGACGAAGTTTTCACGCTTCCGACGACGCTCGGAAGCTTGCCGAAGAAGTTTTTACGCTTCCGACGACCGTCGGAACCTCGTTGATAACTTTTTTTCAGGTAGATCCGGGAAGTTTTTATTCCTTTTGAAAGAGAATCCCGCCCGTGCCGGTACGTTCTTCCACCATCACGGATCGTCCGGAGGGAGCGGCGGGCGGTGCGAAGCCAAACGAAACACTGCCCGCCCCGTCGCTTTGGGGATTGGGCGCCCGGAGAAGTGTCGCCGGGCTTGCCGGGGCGGGCGGAACGCTCCCGGCGGTTCGCGGACTTATTCCTGCGGGGGACGGCAGGCGTTTATCTCGCCGGAGGGGGGCGCATCTTCCGGTTGGGCGCCCCATTTGGGGTTTGCTTTGTTGCCCATAACCAGTTCGAGCTTGCCGCCGTTTTTGATGTCGTCGTGGCTGAACCACGGTTTGTTCCATTTTTTTCCGTTTAACTTCGCCGATTGGATGTATTTATTCTCTTTCGAACTGTTTTTGGCTTCTATCTCAAAAAAGAGATGATCGCCGAGCTGCACTTTTACCTTTTCAAAGCAGGGGCTTCCGATATTATAGACGGGCAGTCCCGGCGTTACGGGGTAAAACCCCATCTGGGAGAACACCACAAACGCCGACATCCCGCCGCCGTCTTCGTCGCCGGGTACGCCCATCAAATCGTTGCGGAACCACTGATGCAACAATTCCCGGATCCGTTTTTGCGTCTTCCAGGGCTGTCCCGCGTAATTGTACAGGTAAGGAATGTGGAGCGAAGGCTCGTTCGCCATCGAAAATTGACCCACATTGCCGGTCTGGTCGGGCAGTTGGGCGTAGAAAGCATACTTGCCCATACCCAACGGTTCCCGGAAGGTCCGGTCGAGGTTTTTGACGAAGTTTTCGACGCCGCCCATCAGTTGAATAAGGTCTGCGGGACGGTGCTGCACATCCCAGCGATAGATCCACGCATTGTTTTCGTCGTAATAATGGCGCGCGCCCTGTCCGCCCGAAAAACGGTAATCGAAGGGTTCGATGAATTTCCCGTTTTTGTCTTTCGGATGAAAAAAGCCTGTCTTCGCCCGGTAAAGATTCCGGTAATTGTAGGAACGCTTTTGGAAACGCTCGTAGTCGTCCGTTTTTCCCAACTCGCCGGCAATCTGCGCCAAACACCAATCGTCGTAACAGGTTCCCAACGTGACGGCAACCGGTTGGCGCTTTTCGGTCGCGTGTACCTCCTTCACCGGCTCTTCTTCGCCGGGATACAGCGCCGGAAAATAGCCTTTCGCCTGGTAAAACACATCCAGCTCCGTGTTCGGAATCCGTCGCCAGGGCAACAGCGATTTCTCCGTCAAAGCCCCTTTGCAGGCATTGTAGGCGGCTTCCAGGTCGAACCCGCGCAAGCCTTTGACGTACGCATCCCAAACGATTGCCACCGCGTGGTTCCCATTCATCCGGTGACTGTCGCCCGTTACCTCCGGGAACGTAGGCATCCAGCCCTCCTGGGTCTGTCCCGCCATGCGGATGTACGAGCCGATCATATCTGTTTCCATTTCCGCTTCAATCAGCGTGCGCAACGGATGCGTCGCCCGGTAAGTGTCCCATACCCAATCGTCTGTATAGAAAGGTTTCCCTTCGTCGGAATGAATTTGCTCGTCGAAAGCGCTGTAATACCGCCCGTCTTCCGAAAGGCAAATCATCCGTTCGTAGGTTCGGTAAAGCGAGGTGTAAAACACCGTTTTATCCGTCTCGCAAGCTCCCTGTACGCTTATTTTGCCCAGCGCATCGTTCCATTTCTGTTTCCCTGCCGCCGCCACTTTATCCACGCTGTAAGTATCCATTTCCCGTTTCAGGTTTTTGCGGGCTTGCTCCTCGCTGATAAAAGACACGCCGTAGCGCACGTTTACGCGCTTTTGCCGGAAACACAAAACCAACGCCTTGTTTTTTCCTTCAACCATTGTTTTATGGTAATTAATCTCGTTCTTGTCCAGTGTACCGGCGCTCAGTACCGGCTGTTCCGCTTCCAGGTAGAGGTAAATCCGGGTTGCCCCCGCTTCCCCCACCCACTGGTAGCCGGAAACACCGCACCCGGTGGTCTTCAGCATCCCGTTGCGGGTGTTGATAATTAATTGATTGGAAGAATTATCCTCGAAAAGAAAACTGTAAACGCCCGACTGGTGCGAAGGCGCAAAATCGACCTGCACTTCCGCTTCATTTAAATAAACGGAATAACGGTAGGGCGTTATTTTTTCATGATCGTAAGTATAATCGATTACGGGCGAAAACGTTCCCCAAAACTCATTTTTCGGGCTGATATTAAATGCCGAACTGCCGCGGTGGCTGGTCACAATCACCGGAAGCCCCGACATCAGGTCGGACGTAAAATCCTTCCGTTCGGGATACACCCGCAACAGGCTGTTGGGCAAATGAACGGTGGGAAAGGTCGGCACCAGCAAATGGCTGATATTTCCCATATACGGATTGACATAATCGACCGGCGACTTTTGCGGTTCGGAAAGCGGGGTACTGCACGAAGCGAGGGTGAAAAGCAGGCTGCCTGCCAGCAGTCCTGAAAAGATTTTATTTTTCATTTTATTGTATTTAGAAACGAACGGTATTGAACGATTTTGCTTTTACCGGGATGTTTATCCATTGATTGCGGTAAGCAATGCGTATATTTTTCTCTCTTTTTTCCGGATTGGCAATCACCACTACGATTTTTCCACCGGGATTGACAAACGCCAGGTGGTCGGCGCTCTCGTTGGTTTTCAGCCGGTAGGCGCCGGGTTCCACCCATCCGCTGAGGTGTTTCATCAGGTAGTATTCGTAGTTGAATTGCACTTCGCCGGTTTGCCTGTTGATGGAAACGAGCGAGTTTTGCCGCCATCCCCAAGTACTTACGCCCGTGTGGTCGAGTACCATATTCCAATACGTATACACATTGGCGCCGTTGGAAAGGTAGCGGTTCATCAGGCTCCAGGTATATTCGGCGTACTGCCATTCGTTTTTGCCGTTGCCACATTCCGATTCGGTCTGCCACAGGCGCAGTTGCGGGTTTTCGCGGTGAATAACCGGAATGGCGTCTTTGCCGCTCCACTGGAACCCAAGCCCCCGGATGTATTTCATCGCTTTCTCGTCTTTCAGCGCCGTGTGGAAATAGCCGGCATGACGGGTGTTGATGGTCCCGAAAAAGATTTCGGTGGCAATGCTGTCTTTTTCAAATTGCGGTCCGAGGTACTCGCCGATAAAGTACGCCAAATCTTCCGCCCGCCATTTGCAACTCGGAAATTTTTGGTTGGAACAAGGCTCGTTCTGCACATGGACGGCTTCGACCGGCACGCCTTCGCGCTCGTAAGCCTTGATAAATTTACTGAAATACAGGGCATACGCCTCCAGATAGCCGGCAAGCATCTTGAACCCGGTGGCATCCGGCGCGTTTGCCTGCCCGGGGGCAAGCCCGTTGGACGAACCGGCGGAACTTCCGGCGTAATGCCCATTCGTTTTCATCCACGCGGGCGGCGACCACGGGGAAGCCCAGATTTTCAGGCGGGGATTGATCTTTTTCGCCGCCTTTATATAAGGAAGAAGAATGTAGCGGTCGCGGTCGATATTGAAATTCGCCATCGTCCAATCGTCCGCCACCTCGTTGAACGAGTAAAAACTCAGCGCGTAATCGCTGGCGCCCATCGGCATCCGGTTCAGCGTGAAATTTGCCTCCGAAGGACTGAACAGCTTGTTCAACACATCGGTACGGGTTTCTTCGGGAAGCGT
>JAIRSN010000003.1 GCA_031255425.1 Dysgonamonadaceae bacterium | reverse complement strand
CTTCAAAGGCTTCTTCCGGCGTGTCGTAACCGGAACCTGTTACATTGTTGATATTGACCGTGTACTGATGATTCCGAAGGATGCTTGCATACTCGCCGTCTTCATCCAGAAAATCAATTCGGTAATAAGTTTCCTTCGTATCATTCATGTAAATTCCGCCGATAACTAAGCAGGTAGCTTCCGATGCGCGGACGGCGGCGGGTGTTTCGAACGTATAAATCGACCCGCGAACGGCAACATCCGGTTCGCCGGGAACGCTGAAATCGTCGTATTCCAACGGGCCTAAATACCTCTCGGCGCCATCGGGAACGGTTGCTTGCGTGACCTTCCCATTTTCGACTTCTCCGGGGGCAATGCGCCCTTTTGTATAGGTATTGTAAAGCCTTACGTTCTTTATTTTGAATTTACCGGTCAAGCCGGAAACGCTTTTGTCGAGCTGCACATTGATCTTCGCAACCATCCGGATCAGGCGGATCGAATACGCCCCTTGCGGCGTCCGCTTGGTGATGGTGACCGCTTCGCTCTCGCCCCACATCGGGAAAGCCGTATAATTAGCCGCATTGATTGCCTGCCATTTAGCCCCTTCCGTCAGGGAAAACTCCAATCCTGCCAGCATCGCTTCCTGTTCCACGCCTCGCCAGCCGGAAGGCAGCGATTCGGGACGGAGCAACTGTTCGATTTGAGCGCGTGCATTTGTAATCAGCACCAACCGTTGCGGATACGACCGGGTCCAAAGCACGGCGCTGATTGCGTCGTCGGATATTTTCTCTCCAGCTACGGAATAATCAAAATAAGCTTTCTCGCCATCTACGCGAAAAGCCAATACATCAACGGTTTGAATCGCATTTTCCTCCGCGCCGCCGATGGATCGCAAAGAACTTCCCGTTTCTTCAAAAGGGAAATTGATTTTTATCGTCACCGCTTGCGTTTCGCCTTCATCGCCGGCACCGGGAGCGCCGGGCAACGCGTCCTCCTGATGACAGGAAGAGGTCATCAGCGCGGTTGCAAGTAAAAACAAATTCCATTTATTGTTTGTGAACTTTCTCATATTTATGTTTTTATTTAGTTGTTTATTAATAAGTCGGGGATAACTCGTTGTCCGACGGCTTTTCGTTCCAGCCGTCGACACTCACATTCACGGTTACATTCGTATCATCTATATCAATATGAATCGTATAGGTATGCGTCCGGTCGAAATCGTTGCCGGGGTGTTCCCGCCGGATTATTTCAATCAGGTTGCCCTGTTCGTCTGCCCCGTTGTCCCGGGGGAAGACCTGCTTTCCGGTTGTTTGATTTTGGATGACGAGCAGGGGCGTTGGCCGGTTTTCGGCTAACTTCAAAACGGTCAGCGATCCTGTCAGCGTCTGGGATGCGGTCGAAATCCGGTTGACATCGGTATACGAAAACGCTTCACAATCGGCAAAAGCATTGAGGAAGGTATAGTTACCGTTTGTATCGGTGATACGAAAGAGGTATTCGTCGGTCGTGGGGGGAAGTCCCGTCACGACAATATTCACCGTGTTGGTCTGCTGTGTGACCGGAATCGCGAGGATGTTTTCGGATCTTGTTTTTATCTCGCCGGACTTGTATCCGTACAGCAACCGGGGCAGGGGCGTTTCGATTGTTCTGTTGCCGGGGATTTCAAGCTGGAATGCCGCTTGATCGATCCGCGTCGTTCCTCGCAAAAAGCCACTCACCGCCGGCGTAATCGAATAGGGCGGCAGGAGATCGAACCACACGACGAAATGATATTCGCCCGGAAGGAGTTTGAAATCCGGCACATACATTTTATTTAAAGAAGGACGTTCCGGATGCGACGCATCCAATCGCCAGGAGGTAACAAAAACGTCGTTTTTGTCGAATACAAAAAGGGTTGCATTTTGCAATTCCGGCTGCGACTCCGGCACGGCGGCATCTTCACAGGAAAAAATCACTTGCAAAGACTGCTCCACCGGCGGACAATTCGTTAAATCGTCCTTGATACAGGAAGGCAAGCCCAATAACAGGCAAACGATCGGGCAGATAACAAACTGTAATGTTTTTGACATAATTCTCATCGTTCAATTGAATAACGGTTCATATTCTTTTCTCAAGTTTTCATACGCTTCCCAAGCGGCTTTTAATTCCTCCAGAATCAAAAGATTCCGCCCGGCTTCCCCAATTCCCTGCGAAACGGCATTCTCGAAATAGTGTTCGGCTTCCGCCAGGCGGCGTTCATACATACATACGATGCCCAAATTATTCCAGGCGGCGGGTTCGTCCGTCTGTTTTTCCAGTATTTTGCCCGCATATTCGTAGTTGCCGTCCATTATTGCGACAGCGGCGGCATTTACGGCAGCCGTCACATCGTCCGGATAGACGACGCCTGCGATGTTGAACACTTCCTTAAACGGTTCGCTTCCTTTTTCATACGTATTCGCTATCAGGTACATTTCTTCCACACTCACCATTTCCGGTTTTGTTTTCAGCAGTTGCTTTCCTTTTTCAACCGAAAAGGCGGGAACAGTGTATTCGATCCGGTAATCGGAACGGCGCATCAGCGGAAAGAGTTTATCCAGCATATAAAGGTAGGGACGACCGCCCGACAGATCCATCAACTGCTTTTCCCGTCCGTCGAAAATCCCGACCGAATGAATAATCTGCAAGATCTGCTCTTTGTTTTCCAGCTTCGGATCGTTTTTCACCAGGTGTATCAGCCGGTCCCAGTCTTCGCCGTATCCTTCCGAGAAGACTTCTATACCGGGAGACAGGGCATGGTTTTTCCGCACATAATCCAAGAGCGATTTTGCCCGCTCTTTGGAAAGCTCCAGGTTGTCATCGTATTTGCCTTCGGGAGAAGCATACGCCTTAATCGAAATTTTCGTTATAACGGCTGTCGGTTCTTCCTCCACATAGTTTAAGCTGCGTTCGATTTTCGCAAGCTCGGCTTTGTTCTCGAACAATTCCGGGAGAATCGCCCATTTGGCTTGCTCAAAAACCAGATAGGCTTCGCCCACGCTTGCCCGTTCCTTTATTTTTTCTTTTTGTGGAACAACAAAATTGACAAAGGGAACAAACGGGTAATCAAATTCGGCAAAGTCGGGCAATGCGATGGATTCGGCGATCAGCTTTTCGAACCGGTCTTTTTCGGAACCGCCACAGCCACACAGATCGCCGGTTAAATAAACGGAAGCCTCTTTCATCCAAGGCTCAAACGCAACCGTTTCGCGGTAGTAGCGGTAAGCGCCCGACACGTTCCGCTGTTCCGCCAGTAAGATGGCGTGAAGCATCGGGTCTTCTTCCATGCCGTTTAAGCGAAGGGAGCGTTTAAAAAGATTGTTCCGCTTTTTCCCGTTCACGATTACCGGAGGAAGCTGGAGCTGGCGCTTGGCGCCTTTGGTTGTCTTAATAACCGGAATTAAAGTCAGTTGGTTGTTCGACGACACTTCAACCTGATTGAACGAAACGGTAAAGTCGACGATCACTTTCCCGCCATTTATCTGGACTCGATTCTTTTGGATTCCGATCGCCTGCATTTTATTCTGGCCGTACGCACCGGAAGAGAGCAGGAAAAACGCGAACAGGCAGACGGTTAGCGTTCCTGTATTGGGGTATTTGAGTTTCATATCAACAGATTTATTTTAAGATATAGATTAAGGAGAGATCGGCCTTTGTCGGCCCGAAATAGTTTTTATTCTCACTTTTAATATATTCCCCGCAGGTTTCGCATTTATACACCGTATAATCCAGGTAGGCATAACCCAATCCGATGCTTGCCTCAAGGCTCCAGCGCGGGGCAAGATAGAATTGATACCCGTAGACAATGCCGCCGCCGTAGAGCGAGCCTTCGTAGCGGTGTTTTTGCATGTAATCCGTGCCGATGCGACCTGCGTTGAATTGCGCATAATGCCCCTGCAATCCGAAGAAATGACCGCTGAAAGGTTCGCACAGCCACCCGCGCAATTCGGGTTGCGCCAGAATAAACTTCAATTTCCTGTTCCGGTCGAATGTCCAGGGGTTGTAAGTCGCGGGGAGTTTCAGCGTCAAGCGGTTATTCAACCTGAATTCCACGCCCAAGTTCATGCCGGTTGCCGCATCGTAGAGCAAATTACTGCTTATCGCGAATACAGGGGTTGTATTCTTTATTGTCCGGAAATCCTGCGCTTGCAGTGGCTGTAAAAAGAACAGGGACAAAAGAACAATCGTCGTTTTTCTACTCTTTCCGAATCTCATTGTTATCATAAATTGTTATTTTCATAAATTTCTTATCTGTATTTTCTGCTACAATCTCCCACCTGATTAATTTCTTACGTAAATAAAAAAACTGCACAAAGATAAACTATAAATTTACAATTTTAGAAGCAAAACTTTAAATGCATGGCAAATTTCGTGCCTAAATCTGCTGCGGTTTTGCAAATCTGTTAATTTATGTTGGTCGCGGAGCCGCGATTTCGCGAAAATGTTAATTTCTGTTGGTCGCGGATGCGCGACGTTAAAAAAATGTTTTAAAATCATTTGCGCGGAGTCGCGACTTCGTAAAAATGTTAATTTATGTTGGTCGCGAAGCCGCGATTTCGCAAAAATGTTAATTTTTGTTGGTCGCGGAAGCGCGACGACGTAAAAATTTCTCCGGGACGTTTGCGCGAAACTGCGATTTCGCAAAAACTTCCCGGGGACGTTTTCGCGGAACTGCGACGACGGCAGCGGCGCAGCCGCTTTTATAATTTTAAAGGAGTACGGCATATTCGCCTGGCTACGGAGAAAGTTATTTCTTTTTATTTTCTATCTCATTGCCGTTCGTTATGGGATCGACATTGTGGATCCCTGTCCAAATTTCGGGTCATCGGGATCCAGTCGCCAATAGGTGAAACTGTTTTTGCTGGTGGCGTATCCAATGTATTTACCAATTAGTACACCCGAGCTGTTCTTGCCGAAGATTAGTATCTTGTAGGAATTGTTCGGGAAACTGATTTTTGCAAGAACCTCCTTGGTAATGCTATTGTTATTAGCAGCTATCTTCACTTTATTCAGATAAGAGTCATCTTCTATTTCGGACGTGGAGAAGAAGAGGCTGCCTGAGTAGCTGCCGAAATAAGCTATAATATTGGCAGGGTCGTTGGCATAATCGTAAGTGCCGTCAAGAATATCCCAGCGAGCTGCGCGTACGTCGCTCCGGTGAGATTCAGTAGTCGCTCCGATTACCAAAGGTGTGTTATACAAATAAGGCACCAGGGCTGTCCGTGAAATGAATGATATGTAATCAATCGTCCCATCAGATGCGTTTATTACATTGCAAATTCCACTTATGTTCGATATATTTTGTCCCGCTTTTTTCCTATCGGTCACTTCAATGACGTATGACAGGCAATAAGCCGCGTTCCGTAAGTTATCG
>JAIRSN010000243.1 GCA_031255425.1 Dysgonamonadaceae bacterium | reverse complement strand
CAATGTACCCGGCGATCAGTAAGCTCAGTGCTATTATAAATGTAATCATGATTCAACTGTTTTTTGTGATGCAAAGTTAAAAAAAGTTATTGAAAAAACGGGCGCCGCGGGGCAATTTGCCATTATTTTACTAACTTTGTCCTGTCGGATAACTTTTTTACTCAATTATATACGTATGAAAAACAAACGAATATTGCTGTTAGCCTTGTTTTGCCTGCTTTTTTCGAATGGCGCCTGGGGCAAAGACACTTTAAACGCACTTTTCTCCGAGTTGGACTACGAACTGGAACAAGCGGCGGGATACGATTCCCGGAAAGAACAAAAACTGCTGCAATTAAAACGGCAACTGTCCGGAAACGCTTCGGGCGAACAGTTGCATCAGACCTATAACCAGTTGTATAAGGAGTACGAAGCCTATATTTTCGATTCGGCGATGTATTATGTGACCGCGCATCTCGCGATTGCCGAGCAGCAACGGAATACGCGCTGGACGAACGAGTGTAAAATGCAGCTTGCGCGGATGTATTCGGCTTTTACGCGCTTTCCGGAGGCGATCGAGCAGCTTCGTTCGGTGCAGCGGAATGCGTTGACCGGCGAACAGCTCAGTGCCTATTATAGTACTTTCGCAGAGGTGTATATCTATTGGAACGAATACATGCCCAACGAAGGAGGCGGCGCGCTGATTTCGTTGAAGGACACCTATCAGGACTCGGCGCTGATTGCGCTGCCCGAAAATTCGTTCACTTACAGCATCAATTACGGGCGCAAATGCATTGAATCAAAGGATTTTCTGCGGGCGGAACAAATCCTTTCGCAACAGATGGCGCAGGTGCAGCCGGATACGCGGGAATATGCCATCCTGACGTCGATGTTTGCCTATCTCTTTGAGTTGAAAGGCGATGAAACGCGGCAAAAGAAGTACCTGGCGCTCTCTGCGATTGCGGATATAAAGGCTTCGGTCAAGGAAAACGTGTCTATCCGTACGCTGGCGCTCTTTTTGCTCAATTCCGGCGACGTCGCCCACGCCAACCGCTACATTAAAAAGAGTTTGGACGATGCCAATTTTTACAATGCCCGCCTGCGTAACATTCAGGTAGCCAAGATACTTCCGGTGATCGACCGCGCGTATCAGTTGGAGCGCGAAAGCCACCAGCGCAACCTGCAAAACGCCGTGCTGGTCATCAGCCTTCTGTCGCTGTTCCTGATAACGGCGGTTTTGTACCTTTTTATACAGATCCGGCGGCTGCTGCGCACGCGGAAAGAGCTGATTCGCACGCGCGACCGCCTTTTTGAAAGCAATCATATCAAGGAAGAATACATCGGGCATTTCCTGAACCAGTGTTCCAGCTACATCGACAAGCTGGACGATTACCGGCGCTCGCTGAACCGGATGGCGACTTCGGGCGCGATCGACGAATTGCGGAAAACGCTGAAATCGTCGGAGATTATCGACAACGAACTCAAGGAGTTTTACCAGAATTTCGACCAGGCTTTTCTCAATCTCTTTCCCGATTTTGTCGAAAAATTCAACCTGCTTTTCGACGAAAAGGACCGGATTGTTCCCAAACGGAGTACGGAACTGACCGTCGAATTGCGCATTTTCGCCCTTTTGCGACTGGGGATTACCAACCGCACCAAAATCGCGGAATTTCTGCGTTATTCCATCACAACCATCTACAATTACAACTCCAAATACCGTCACAAGGCGCTGATTCCGAGCGAACAGTTCGACGATGCGATTATGAAGCTCTGACGCCTGCGCCGGTGGCATCCGAGCCGCCCGATTCGGAAATCAATTCTTCCGTCACCGGACGTATCGCTGCCTCCCGAAACCATTTTTTAAACTGGATTCATACTTCCGGAGAACTCCGGAAGCTACTTTTCGACTGAATTCTTTCTTCCGGAAACTCCGGAATGTCTTAGGCATTTCAAAATTGACCGTTCGAACCTTACATAAAGCCGGTGATCATTTGTCCGATAAACTTTATGTGGACTAAATTCATTGTCTATCAAAGAAGCGGGGAGGGCAGAAACCGGGAGCGGCACCGCTCGGGTTCCTCTTTGTGGAAGAATTTCCGGACGATGCCGCCTTAAAAATGAAAATCAATTCATGATCTATCACACGCGCCGTAAAGGTATGCATTTTATTTAATATCCTGCAAATAATTCCCGCTTTTTTTGTCTTTTTTTTTTATGCAAAAAGAGCGGAATGGGCGGAATGGGCGGAAACAGTAAACGGCACCGAGCGGTTTCCTCCTTTCACAGAAGAATTTCCGGCGATGCCGCACCGAGAGATAAGGAAATGTTTTCTTAACAAATAAAATTTATTTTTTCCAGGTTTGTTCGATGGCTTCCAGCGATTTCCCCTTCGTTTCCGGAACCATCTTCCAGACAAACAGGGCGGAAAGCACCGCCATCAGGCCGTAAAAACCATACGTTGCGCCGCCGCTCAGCTCCATCATGGGAGGATAGGTCGACGAAATGAAGTAATTGGCCGCCCACTGGGCTGCAACGGCTATTGCCACTGCCTGCCCCCGTATCTTGTTGGGAAACAGTTCGGAAATATACACCCAGCAGATCGGTCCCCACGACATCATAAACGATGCGGTGAAGAGGATGATAAACACCAGCGTGGTGATGCCGATGATGTTGTTGAACGACAGGATAGAGATAGCAAACATCCCGGCCGCCATCCCGATGGAACCCGTGATAAGCAGCGGTTTGCGTCCCCACCGGTCTACCGTGACGATGGCAAGGACGGTGAAAATCACGTTGACCAGTCCCATCACTATCGTTTGCAGCATCGAGGCGTCTTTTTCCGCGCCCATGCTCTCGAAGATGCGCGGCGCGTAGTACAGGGCGACATTGATGCCTACAAATTGCTGAAATACAGACAACAGGATGCCGATCACGATGACCGTCTTCCCGTAGGAAAAGAGAAACGTCCGGACGTTTTCCGCAACCGTGCCTTCGATTTCCGACAGGATCCGCCCGGCTTTTTCCTTGTTTCTGTTTATTTTTTCGAGTACCGACAGCGCCTTCTTTTCTTCGCGAATCAGCACTAAGTAACGCGGCGATTCGGGCACAAAAAAGAGCAACAAAAAGAACAGTCCCGCCGGGATGGCCTCCGAACTGAACATGTACCGCCAGCCGACGCGGTTGATCCATTCAATCGTTTGTCCGTTGGCGATTCCCCAGTTGACAAAATACACCACCAGCATCCCGAAAATAATGGCGAACTGGTTGCAGGACACCAATCTTCCCCGAATATCCGCCGGCGATATTTCGCCGATATACATCGGGCACACCGCCGACGCAAGCCCGACGCCGATTCCCCCGACAATCCGGTAGAAGTTAAACATCCACAGCAAACCCAGCGAAGGTTCGCCGCTCCGGAACAAAAGGAACTCCGGCCAAGCCGAACCCAAAGCCGAAAGAAAGAACAGGGCGCCCGCAATCAACAGGGATTTCCGCCGCCCCAGCCTGTTGGAGAGGAATCCGGACACGGCGCCACCGATGATACATCCGATCAGGGCGCTCGAAACCGTTGCGCCGTGTGCAAAAGCCCCCAATCCCAGGGGCGAAATCAAACAGGCTTCGATCGACTTCTCCGCGCCGGAGATCACCGCCGTATCGTAACCGAACAGCAGCCCGCCCAAGGTTGCCACCAGCGTAATGCCGGAGATATAAGCTACATTATAATCGTTTTTCATACCTTTAGATATACATATTAATGATGGCTTCGAATAATTCCTGTTTCCCGCTGATTTGCGCCGGCTCACCGCTTCGGGCGGCGATTTCGCGCAGGTCTTCCAGCGATAAGCGGCCTTCTTCAAAAGCCTTTCCGTTGCCGGAATCGAAGGAAGCATAGCGTTCGGCGCGCAACCGTTTGTAGTCCGACGATTCGAGGATGTCTGCCGCCACCGTCAACGCCCGCGCAAAAACATCCATTCCGGAGATGTGCGCAATAAAGATGTCTTCCAGATCCGTCGAGTTGCGGCGGGTTTTCGCATCGAAGTTCGTTCCGCCCGTACCGAGCCCGCCCGCTTCCACAATAACCAGCAGGGCTTGCGTCAATTCGTAAATGTCGATCGGGAACTGGTCGGTGTCCCATCCGTTCTGGTAATCC
Organism: Dysgonamonadaceae bacterium; assembly: GCA_031255425.1. GTDB lineage: Bacteria > Bacteroidota > Bacteroidia > Bacteroidales > Azobacteroidaceae > Azobacteroides. The sequence continues at coordinate 4,286 of JAIRSN010000243.1, read as the reverse complement.
CCGCGGTTGGCGTCGATGGAACCCAACAGCCCGGCGTCGGCAGCCGCCTGCAATTCATGCTCAAACGTATGCCCTGCCAGCGTTGCGTGATTCACTTCGATATTTACTTTGAAATCTTTTTCCAAACCATAATGCCTCAGGAAGCCGATAACGGTTTCCGTATCCGTATCATACTGATGTTTTGTGGGCTCCATCGGTTTCGGTTCGATAAGAAACGTTCCGCGAAAACCTTGCTTCCGTCCGTAATCGCGGGCAGCGGCCAGCAGGACGGCAAGGTGATCCTTTTCCCGCTTCATATCCGTGTTCAGCAGGCTCATATAACCTTCGCGTCCGCCCCAGAACACATAGTTTTCGCCACCCAAAGCAATCGTTGCGTCGATGGCGTTCTTGATTTGAGCGCCTGCCCGTGCGACCGAATCAAAATGGGGATTCGTTGCCGCCCCGTTCATGTAGCGCGGATGACTGAACACATTCGCCGTCCCCCAGAGCAACCTGATTCCGGAAGCCGCCTGCTTTTCTTTGGCATAATCGACGATCTTGCCCAGATTGCTTTCGTATTCTGCAAGCGAACGCCCCTCGTCGACCAGGTCTACGTCGTGAAAACAATAAAAAGGAATGCCCATTTTCGTCATAAACTCAAACGCCGCATCCATTTTGTACTTCGCCCGGCTGATTGCGTCCGCGCCTTCGTTCCACGGAAACACCTTTGTGCCGGGACCAAACGGATCGCCGCCCTCGGCACACAGGGTATGCCAATACGCCATCGAAAACCGGAACCAATCCTTCATCGTTTTACCCAAAATGCGCCGGTTTTCGTCGTACCAGCGAAACGCCAGCGGATTTTTACTCTCTTTTCCTTCAAATTTGATTTTCCCTACACCGGGAAAAAACGCTGTTCTGCCTTTTAAGATTTCCATACAGTTTGTTTTATTAATAAATATAAAATTGACTTCCCTTGCCGGGAGGATAACCGTTGGTTTCCCGTCAGAGAAGATTCTTCCATCGTTCGTAAGCCTCCCGGTAACGTTCCCTTCCGGAATGTTCCGGTTCGATCGCCGCCAGTTTCTCCAGGCTTGCAAACGCTTCCGCAGGGGAAGCGTAGATTCCCGCGCCCATACCGGCGCCTTTGGCGGCTCCTGCCGCCCCGTCGGTATCGTAAAGTTCGATGAGCGCCCCGCTGACGCTTGCAAGCGTCTGCCGGAAGACCGGACTGAGAAACATGTTCGCATGCCCCGCCCGGATGGTGCGGATGTCCATTCCCATTTCCTTCATAATCTCAATGCCATATTGAAAGGAGAAAACAATCCCTTCCTGGGCGGCACGGAGAAGGTCCTCCTGCCGGTGAATATTAAAGTTGATGCCGTGAATAGCGCATCCGGTTTCTTTGTTTTGGAGGATGCGTTCGGCGCCGTTCCCGAACGGGACAACGGAAAGCCCGTTGCTTCCGATGGGAGCCGCCGCCGCCCGGCGGTTCATCTCGTCGTAGCTGATTCCCTGCGCAACGAGGTGGTGTTTCATCCAGGAATTGAGGATTCCCGTCCCGTTGATGCAGAGCAGCACGCCGAGCCTTGTTTGTCCGGCGGTATGGTTGACGTGCGCAAAGGTATTCACGCGCGACAGGCGGTCGTAGTTGACCTGCCCCAACACGCCGTAGACCACTCCGGACGTTCCGGCGGTAGCCGCCACCTCCCCCGGATGGAATACATTCAATGACAGCGCATTGTTCGGCTGGTCGCCGGCGCGGTAACAGACGGGCGTTCCCGTTTTCAGTCCCAATTCCTGCGCAACATCCGCAGCGACGGCGCCCTGCACGCCGAACGTTGGTTTTATTTCCGGGATAATGCCCGGATCGAATCCGAAGTAGTGCATAATATCTTCCGAGAGGCGGTTTTCCTTAAAATCCCAGAACATTCCTTCCGATAAGCCTTCGACGGTAGTGACAATGTCGCCCGTCAGCCGCATCCCGATGTAGTCGCCGGGCAGCATGATTTTGTCGATTTGCGCATAGATATGCGGTTCCTGATCTTTCACCCAAGCCAGCTTCGCAGCGGTGAAGTTCCCCGGCGAATTCAGCAGGTGCGACAGGCAGCGTTCCCTGCCGATGGACTCGAAGGCGCGTTCTCCATACGGAACGGCGCGGCTGTCGCACCAGATAATGGCGGGGCGCAGCACTTTTTTCTGCTTGTCGACCAGCACCAAGCCGTGCATCTGCCAGGAGATGCCGATTGCTCGAATATCCTTGCCGTTCACGCCCGACGATTTCAGTACCGATGCGTGCGCCCGTTTCAGGTTTTCCCACCACGACTCCGGTTCCTGTTCCGCCCAGCCCTGTTTTTGGGCAATGATGGGCATTTCCACTTTCGGGAAAAAGTCCTGCGCGACCATTTTCCCCGATTCCGCTTCCACTAAGCACGCCTTAACGGAAGAACTTCCTATGTCATATCCTACTAAGTACATAACTGCTGTCGTTAGATTATTTTTTGTTTCTCGTATCGCATCCGGTCGAACTTGTAATAGCGCGCTGCCTTGTGCGAAACATTTTCCTGTTTCTCGTCCAGCGGGAGGATGTATTCCATCCGCGCCATTTTCTTGTGAAAGTTGCGGATGTCCTGCTTCTGCCGGTAAATAGCTTCGTACAGCAGCCGCAATTCGGCTGCGGTAAACTTCAGGGGCAGGAGTTTAAATAAGATGGCGGGGTCTTTTTCGACCCAGTTCTGAATTTCATTCAGGGCTTCCCGCACGATTTGATTGTGATCGAAGGGCATGGGGGGCAATTCCGCCACCGGGCACCATTCCACCGTCTTGTATTTGGAAACAAGGTTGAGCTTCCGGTTGATTTTGCACAGCGACAGGTAAGCGATGGTGATCAGCCGGTCGATCTGGTCGTTGTGGTAAGTGATTCCCAGCCATTCCCGGTCGTTCGGATCGGCGATCCGGTCGGGCGACGTAAAACTTTTGAATTGCCGCAGGGCGATTTTCTTAATTCCGGTCAACTCGTTTAATACGCGGTGTGCGCCCGAATCGGCGTCCTCCTGTTGGTAGATCAGGCTGCCCGGAAGTTTCAGGTTTTTGCCCGCAGCGGAAGTGTTGTTGCGTTGCACCAGCAATACGTGCAGCCGGCTTTTATCAAATCCGAACACGACACAATCCACTGAGACAAACGTTCGCAAGAATGAATTTTCCATGATTTACAGACCGGTATGCGTTTTATTAATATCTTTTTGCAAATGTATGCCTTTTTCCACAATAAAAAAATTTTCATGCCTTTTTATTTGGCAGGAATCTTATTTCCAACAAATTAAATATCGTGTTAAATACAATAAGGAAAAGGCTCCTTTGCGCATTTCAACTTCCCGCCGGATGGTTTGTAATAAATTAATTTATACTTTCGCGGTAAAAAAGAAACCGATGAAAACCATTAAAATATTCTTTGCCGACTACTGGAAGGGGTTCGACTGTCGCGACAATTTCATTCTTTCCGCCTTGAAGGAGCGTTACCGGATTGTCCTCGAACCGGAGACGCCGGATTATTTGTTTTACTCCCTTTTCGGAACGGAGCATTTCCGGTATAAGAACGCTGTGAAGATTTATTTCACGGGCGAAAACGATGTTCCCGACTTCAACCTTTGCGATTACGGCATCGGAAGTTCCCTCCTTTCTTTTGACGACCGCTATTTTCGCCTGCCTTGCTACGCAACCTCGCCGGACTACGGCAAACTGTTTGCGGTCCGTACGGAGGACAAAGCCTCCCTCTTGCAACGGAAGTTTTGCAACTTCGTTTATTCCAACGTGCAGGCGTCGGATCCCATCCGGGAGAAGTTTTATCATCTTCTGTCGCGGTACAAACCCATCGATTCCGGGGGGAAACACCTGAACAACACCGGCAAACCGGTCGTATGTAAGATGCGTTTTATCAAGGAGTATAAGTTCACGATCGCTTTTGAGAACAGTTCCCTGCCCGGTTACACGACCGAAAAGCTGATCGACCCGATGCTGGCGGAATCCCTGCCTGTTTATTGGGGGAATCCTGCCGCCGGTGCCGATTTCAACACAAAATCATTTATCAACCTGATGGATTACGCTTCCATAGACGATGCGATTGAGGAGATTATCTATCTGGACAACAACGATGCCGCCTACTTGGACAAACTGTCGCAACCTTGGATAGAAGAGGCGAAACGGACGGATTTCAGCCGCGGACTGTCCGCCTTCCTCGCCCGGATCGTGGAACAGCCTCTGCCGGAGGCGAAACGCACGACGGACTTCGGATACAATTATTTTTATAC
>JAIRSN010000241.1 GCA_031255425.1 Dysgonamonadaceae bacterium | reverse complement strand
TATAGGATGATGCTACCCTCACCCCCGCGCCCCCGCGCGACCCAGGGCGAGTGCCCTGGGCTGGGTTATTCGACCCCTGCGGGGTCGGGTGTAGGGGGCATGCTCTACCCCGGGTTTGCACCCGGGGTTACTCATATTCGACTCCTGCGGAGTCGGCAGCACAGTCCGGGGGGCAGCCTCTTTTATCTATATATATATGGTGTGATGAAAGGGCGCCACAGCCAAGCCGATACACCGTACCATTTAAAAATATAAAAGAGGCTGAGCCTCCGCCCGCTGATTAAGTTCTTTTTAAGAAAATATTAAGAACCCCCCTTTTAATTTTGCCCAAAAACAAAATATAATCATGAAAATACAAAAAATCAGTACCCTAATCAGTCTTATATTTCTACTTATATCCTGCCGGGAAACCCCATTGGATTCCTGTGTGAATCTCTTTATCGGAACAGGTGGCCACGGGCATACCTATCCGGGGGCGACCGTTCCGCACGGCATGGTGCAACTGAGTCCCGATACCCGCACCAACGGCTGGGATGCCTGCGCGGGCTATCATTACGACGACAGTACATTAATCGGTTTCAGCCACACCCATCTGAGCGGCACGGGAATCGGCGATTTGGGCGATGTCCTCTTTTTGCCTTACAGCGGCAAGCCGGAAAGGGTGAATCCGAACGGAGAAGACCGGGAACCCCGGCCGGGTTCGGCATTCTCGCACGGGAACGAGGCGGCAACGCCCGGTTATTACCGCGTACACCTGGATACCTATGGCATTGAGGCGGAACTGACGGCGACGACCCGCGCGGGCTTTCATCGCTACACCTACCCGGAAACCGGTAGCGCCGGACTGTTTATCGACCTGGCGCGGACGATTCACGACCGGCAGGTGCTTCAGGCGGAGATTACAGTCCTGAACGAACGCGAAATCAGCGGGATGAAACAGGTTGCCGGGTGGGCGCCCAACCGTTACGTGTATTTTCATGCGCAATTTTCGGAACCCTTTACCTGCACGCCGGAAGACGAAACAAAAGCATACCTGACATTCAACCAAACAGACAAAAGAAAACCGGTGCTGGCAAAAGTGGGCATCTCCTTCGTCGACGCCGCCGGCGCAAAGAACAACCTGCTGACCGAAATCCCGGATTGGGATTTTAACCGGGTGAAAGAACAGGCGCGGAAGCAGTGGAACAGGGAGCTGGCGAAGATTCAGGTAAAGACGAAAAACGGGAACGACAAAATCATCTTTTATACCGGGCTTTACCACACCGCACTGGAGCCGGTTATCGCCTCGGATGCAGACGGGCGGTACCGCCGGATGGACCATTCGATAGCGAACGACGCAAACTACGTGAACTATTCGGTCTTTTCCCTTTGGGATACCTTCCGGGCGTTGCATCCGCTGAATACCATTCTCTCGCCGGAAGAAAACCAGGCGATGATTCGCTCGCTGATCCGCAAGTCCGACGAAGGCGGACTGTTGCCGATGTGGGAGTTGATGTCCAATTATACCGGCTGCATGATCGGCTACCATGCCGTGTCCGTTATCGGCGACTCCTATTTGAAGGGACAGCAGGATTTCGATATACAAAAGGCTTACCGTGCCGCGAAGAAATCGTCCGGTTACGACACGCTCGATATTTCGCCGGCGGTCGACCGGGATATTTTGCACCAACAGTTGATGCCCGTGGGCAAGCACTACAAAAACACCCTCGGATACATTCCGGCGGAAGTCGAAAAACAATCGGTCGCCCGCGGGTTGGAATACGCTTACAACGACTGGATGATAGCCCGCCTGGCGCAGGCGCTCGGTCAGCAGGAAGATTATTTGAAATACATGGAACGAAGCAGATATTACAAAAATTACTACGATGCCTCCACCGGCTTTATGCGGGGAAGGATGAGCGACCGTTCCTGGCGGACGCCTTTCGACCCGCGCCACTCCGATCACAACAACGATGATTACTGCGAAGGCAACGCCTGGCAATGGACGTGGTTTGTTCCGCACGATGTGGAAGGCCTGGCAGCATTGATGGGCGGGCGCGAACGATTGATCGCCAAGCTGGATTCGCTGTTCAGCGTCTCCTCCGAAATCTCCGGGGAGAATGCCTCCGCCGATATTTCCGGACTGATCGGGCAGTACGCGCACGGGAACGAGCCGAGCCACCAGACCATCCACCTTTACAACCTGGTCGGGCAATCCTACAAAACGCAGGAACTGACGGACAAAGTATTGCAAACGCTCTATCTCAATCATCCCAACGGATTGTCGGGGAATGAAGACTGCGGAGAGATGTCCGCCTGGTATGTTCTGAACAGTATGGGCTTCTATTCCTATTGCCCGGGCGTGCCCTATTATTCGATCGGGCGTCCCCTGTTCGACGAAGTAGCGATTCACCTCGAAAACGGGAATGTCTTTCATGTAAAAACAATAAACAACAGCCCTGCGAACAAATACGTTCAGTCCGCCCGGTTAAACGGGGAAGCGCTGGAAGTCCTCTTTTTCCGGCACAGCGACCTGATGAACGGCGGGACGCTGGAAATAACAATGGGTGATCAACCGGTTTTGTAAACATTAATACTTTCAGATATGGTAACGATTAGGAGAATAATCATCGCTGCGGGAATGGTCCTGACCGCCCTCGGCAGTTGTGCGCAGGAAATAAATTATCACTGGGAACTGGTGACGCCCCGGTATGCGTCTGCCGATGCTTTTGTCGCGGGAATCAACGTTATGGATTACGGCGCCGACCCGACGGGTGCCGCCGACCAGACGGCTTTGTTCCAGCGCTTGCTCGATTTCCTGGGTTCCCGTACCAACAATAACGGACGCAAGAACGACGGCACGCCCAACGGCGGGACGCTCTTTCTTCCCGAAGGCAAATACTTGATCAAAGGGTCGCTGGTCCTCCCCAAAGGCGTGACGATACGGGGCGAATGGGAAAAGCCGGTGAAGGGGCAGCCCGTCAAGGGGACGATTATCGTCGCCGACAATCCTTCCGCCCGGGGGCACGACTGTACCCTGCTCCCGAACGGATTGCCCGGAACGTCTTACGAAGCGCAGTCGACCATCATCCTGCAACCCTCGTCCGCCGTGCGGGACCTGGCGTTCTGGTATCCCAACCAGGATGCGGACAATATTGTGGCGTACCCGCCCGCCATCCTGTTCGGGCAGGCGGCTTACTGGGGGAACGATTACACCCTGGCGTCCAACATCACACTGGTCAATGCGTTCGACGGCATTATTTTCTCGCGGCGCAACGGCGGCGGCGCGCCCAATTGCTACGGCATTTACGGCACCCCGCTGCGGCGCGGCATCGAAATCGACAACATCGCCGAAGTGGGGCGAATCGACAACGTGGACTTTTCGCCCGGCTACTGGTCGGGTTCGGGACTGCCGGGTTCGCCTTCGGTAGACGGACCCCACACGTCCTATATCTACGCCAACGGCACGGCGGTCATTATGCGCCGCAACGACTGGTCGTTTATCTGCAAGGTAAAGGCCGAAGGATACAACACCGGTTACCGCCTGGACTTGTCGCACAATCCGGACAACAACGGCAACAAAACCGCTCCCAACGGGCACAACTACGGAATGGAATTTACCAACTGTAAATACGGTGTTTATGCCGCCGCCGTCGCCGGAGCGGGCATGATGTTCTACGAATACACGTTTACCGGCTGCGACTACGGTTTCTATTTAGACCGGGCGCCCGGCGGGGTTCTCCAGATTCAGGGATGCACATTTGATACGAAAGTGGCTTCCGTCTATGCCCCGGCAACCAATACGACCAAGCTCCTGCTAAACCAGAATACGATCAACAAGGGTCCCGTGGATGTCCGCGGCGGATTGCTTTCCGTGGTGAACTGCGATTTCAATAACGAGCCGGACCAGCTTATCCTGGGGATGAATGTCCGGGCTACCGTCACCGGCAACCGTTTCCTGAAAGCGGAAAGTATCAAGAACGTGTCGATGTATGCCTGTCTTATCGACCACCAACCCCTAGAGATGACCCGCTTGCCGCATTTCCCGTATAAGAATCAATATGATTTCGGGCAGAAGCCCGCCGGCAATGCCTTTTATGTGGCGGATGCTTCCAACCAGGTCTTTTCGCAATCTGCCGATCCTTCCCAGGCGGCGACGGACAATTCCGCCGCCTTGCAAGCCTTGCTGAACCGGGCGGAAGCCGCCGGCGGCGGCGTGGTTTTCCTGCCTCCGGGGCATTACAGTTTCTATCAGCCGCTCACGATTCCGTCGGGAGTCGAACTGAAAGGGGCGGTCGATGTGCCGAGTTTGCCGACCGGTCCGGGCAGCGTTATGGAAATCTATGCCGGAAAGGGCGACGAGGACGGCACGCCGTTTATTACGATGGAGCCGGGCAGCGGTATCCGCGGGCTGGTGATGAACTACCCCGAACAGGTGGTTCAACTGCTGACCGAACCGGAACGCAACAACGGCGACATCTATCATTACCCGTACACCGTTCGCGGAAACCGGGATGTTTACATCGTCAATATCGCCTTCCGGACGGCTTATCACGGGATAGACCTTTTCACCCACCCCTGCGACAATCATTTTGTGGATTATCCTTCCGGGCATGTTTTCAAAACCGGTATCCGCGTGGGCGGCGGTTCCCGGAACGGGCATATTTACAATGCGCAATTCAACCAGATTGCCTACGGTTCCGGCGGCGAAACCAAATACGGCGCCTGGCCGAACTCGCCCGACAATACCCAGCCCGATGCGGAGAAGTACCGGCTCGAACACGACCTGGCGTATGCTTATTGCTGGAACAACCTGCATTTCCTGGTCATCGAAAATTGCAGCAACCAGGTTTTGTACAACAATTTCGACTTTGGTTCCAACCGCGGGTTTACCCTGGGCGCCGGCGCTAACGGCATCTGCCTCGGGCAGGGCATCGACCAGGGGATGACTTCCTTCTATCTCGACGGTGTCGGGGAAGACGGTTTTCACTTTATCAATACGCAAATCGTGACAACGGCTCCCGGTCGTCCCGGCGAAGTGAAGGACGAATTCAAGCAGAACAACCGCTACCTCCGGACGACGCCGGATTTCGCCGGCAAGGTGACCTTTTTCGGCGCCGACTTTTGGGGGCAGCCGCAAAATATTTCCAACGAGATACAGGGCGGCGTCCTCGAACTGCAAGCGGGGAATTACGATAACTCCGGGCAGAGGAACTTCGGCTCCGTCAGCCCCGGCGCTACGTTCGACGTTACCGGATCGAATATCAACAATATCAGCTCGTTGCTGACCGCGGGTTCCGCCCCGCAGTTTTTCATCCAATCCTCGCTGGTCAATCCGGGCAATGTCCGTCCGGACGATTGCGGGTTATGGTTGAACAACCTGGGATTTACCGCAAGCGTCGCGCCCGGTGCCGGCGCGTTTATTCCGCGGGACGGCTGGATTGCCACGGCTTCCACCTACAACGGCGATGCGCAGAAAAGCCTGGATGGTGACAGCGATACCCGCTGGTCTACCCTGGGCGACCGCCAGCAACCGGGGCAATGGTTCAAGGTGGATATGCTCGAAAACAATACCTTCACCGGCATTTACATGGACCCGGCTACGGCAAGCGGTTACTTGCCGGTGTCTTTTACGGTGTCCGTTTCGACCGACGATGTAAACTGGACGGCTGTCGGGACCGGCAGGAACACGGCGCAAATCAGTTTCGACAAGCAGTCGGCGCGGTATATCAAAGTGGAACAGACCGGCTCCGGCTCGAGCGCCTGGCGGATTGCCGAGTTTTATGTTGCCGATACCTCGCTTGCCGGCATCCGGACGGTCCCGGACGGCAAGGAGGCAAGGATGTACTTTTCTCCCGGCAGGCTGAACCTGTCCGGTTTGACGGGCACGTCCCGGGTGCAGGTATTTGCGGTTACCGGGCAGCCGGTTACTCCCCCCGTTCAGGTCACAACCGGATCGATGCCGGTCTGTCTCCCGCGGGGAATCTATCTCGTGGTGGTCCGGAACAAGGGGAATATCTACAAGCAGAAGTTAGTAAACAATCAATAAATATGTAACGGCTGAAATCAATTTTGGTCAACTAATTGGATAAGTATGAAAAAACGAAAGATTTTATTTGCACTCTTTATTCTGTGTGTATGCAACGGCATACTGGCGCAGAAAACCATCACGGGCACCGTCAGGGACGCGTCGAATGAAGCGTTGCCGGGTGTTACGGTGACAGTCAAAGGCTCCCAACGCGGTACGGCTACGGATTTCAACGGCAACTACGTCCTTTCTCTTCGTGCCGGTGATTCCGACCTGGTCTTTTCCTACATTGGAATGAAAACGCATACGGCGCCTGTCGGAAACCGGGCGACGGTGGATGTGGTACTGGAAGAAAACACGGCGATGTTGAGCGAGGTGGTCGTTTCGGCTTTGGGCATCAAACGCGAAAGCAAGTCCTTGCCGGTTTCCCAGCAGCGGGTCGATGCGGCGACGATTGCCGAAGTGCGCGACGTCAACCTTGTGTCCTCGCTTGCCGGCAAGGTGGCGGGCGTGCTGGTGACGCCGCCGCCCAGCGCTACCGGGTCGGCGCGTATTGTGATTCGCGGTAACAGTTCGTTTACGGGCAACAACCAGCCGCTTTTTGTGGTCGACGGGATGGCTGTCGACAACAGCGACGGCAGCCAAAGCGCCGGGCGCGACGGCGGGCTGGATATGGGTAACGGCGCTGCCGACATCAACCCGGACGATATTGAATCCATCGATGTGCTGAAGGGTCCCAACGCGGCTGCCCTGTATGGTTCGCGTGCTGCCAACGGGGTGATTATTATCACGACCAAAAAGGCGAAGTCGAACCGGTTCAAGGTGTCCGTCAAGTCCAATACGATGTTCCGGTACATTACCCAATGGCCGGCTTTCCAGAATTCCTTCGGGATGGGTCACAATTCCCGGATCGAAGACAACCACAATCATTCGATTTTGCTGCCGGCGGATGCCGGTGGGAACCTTTATCCTTATCCGGGTCTTCCGGGCATGGAGGAAATCGCGGCAAACGGCAGCCAGGGCGGTCGCTCCAACGGCGGGCCGCTGATTGGTATCCCGTATATCGGCCTGGACGGGCAGGTACACACTTATTCGCCCGAACCCAACAATGTCTATGATTTCTACCGGCGGGCTTCCACCTATACCAACAACCTCTCTTTAGAGGGTGGAAACGTGGACAACAACTACCGCCTGTCGTTTACCAATTACAATGCGGATGATGTAGTGGAGAAACAGAACCGGGTAAACAAAAATACCTTGAACCTGCGCTTCTTCAATACCCTGGCGAAAAACCTGTCCTTGGATTCCAAGCTGACTTATATCGACGATGTTACGAGGAATCGCCGGTATGCCAATCAAAGTGGGTTTAATCCTTTGTATATGTACACAATCCTGGCGCGGTCGATGACGCTGGACCAGTTGAAGTTTTACAAAACGCCGGCGGGCTCGGAATCGGTCATGGTCGGCGGCATCCACAATCCTTACTGGTCTATCAACGAGACCGGCAACCGGGACAACAAGTTGCGTGTGTTGGGGAATTTCGATTTGTCCTGGCAGCTTTTGCCTTCTCTGCGGGCTACCGTGATGTACGGGCGGGAATATATCAGTACCAACAGCATGGAGTTCCGGAACAGGGGCGCTCTGGGTGGTGGTATCGATGAAGCCGGGTTTTACCGCCGGCAATTTAATATTGTCGACAACGCCCAATATGAATGGCGGCTGGTTTACAACGGCCGTTTGGCAAACGACCGGGTGTCGTTGCTGGGTACGTTGGGCGGACAGCAACTGGATTACAAGGGCTCATGGCTGAATGCTTCGCTGGAGTCGTTGAAGCAGGCGGGTTTTGCGCATATCTCCAACAGCGATTTGCGCCCAATGGCAAACGAGGATATTCTCTCCCAAAAGCGCATTCGGGGGCTGTACGGTTCGCTGTCGGTTGGTTTCCGGGATTTTGTTTACCTTGATTTTACCGGGCGTAACGATTGGAGTTCGACGCTGCCGCCGGAAAACAATTCGTATTTTTATCCTTCGGCGGGTATATCCGTACTGCCTGCCGAGATGCTGGGTATTTCGTCCGACAAGTTCTATGGAAAGTTGCGCGCTTCTTATGCGCAGGTGGGGAACGATACGGATCCCTACCGTTTGTTGCCGTATATGGACCTGGGCAGCGGGAATATTTACGGCGGTTATAAGTATGTATCCTTGCCGGGTACGGTTCCCAACAGTCATTTAAGGCCGGAACGCACCCGTTCGCTCGAATTTGGTACGGATATTCGTTTGCTCAAAAGCCGTCTGAACTTTGATATTACTTACTATCAGGCCAATTCGTTCGACCAGATTGTGGAGGCGGACATGTCGCTTTCGTCGGGTTATGAAAGGCGCGTGTTTAACGCGGGAGAAATCCGGAACAAGGGTTGGGAAGTTGCCGTCAATACCACTCCCATTCAACTGAAGGATTTCCAATGGAACCTGGATTTCAATTATACAAAGAATGAATCTGAAGTTCTCAGCATGGTGGACGGTCTTGACCAGATCCAGCTTGGTCAGATTTTCGACTTTTACAATGTAATCCGGGTCGGGTTGCCTTATGGTTCTATGTATGGTTCCAAATGGCTGACCGACAAGCAGGGGCGGCGGATGGTTACTTCCAGTGGCGACCCTGTCAAAGTTGATTACGATTACCTGGGGAATTTCAATCCCGACTACATGTTCAGCATCAACAACCGTTTCCGGTGGAAAAATTTCGATGCGTATTTGCTGATTGATATGAAAAAAGGCGGTAAACTTTATTCCGGAACAATGCGCCAGGCTATCCGCAACGGGGTAACCAGCGGGAGTGAAAAACAGCGGGAATCGTACTGGAAACGAACCGTCATCATGGGCGAATCGGGTGGCGCCGAAGATCTATGGGGAGGCAGTTCCTTCGATAACCTGTATGTGTACGACGCGACTCAGTACGACAATATCAACGACATGAATCAGTTGGATCCGAATTACGAGCCTCAGCCGTTTACGGGTTACCTGTGGCCGGGAAATGTGGGCTATTGGGCGGACAGTTATTGCAGCGAAGTGACGTACGATGCTTCTTATGTCAAATTGCGGGAATTGGGTATTGGTTACTATCTGCCCAAGTCCTGGATTTCCAAAATTAAAATGAGCAATGCCCGTATCTCCATCGTCGGACGTAATTTATGGGTTATTTATCAGAAAACGCCGAAAGGAATCGACCCCGAAGCGGCTTTGAATGCCGGTAACGGACAGGGGATGGAATCCGGCTCATTGCCTCCTTCCACTACTTTCGGGTTTGATATTAAAATTGAATTTTAATTCTTTACGAATATGAAAATGAAAAAACAATATTTATCAATTATAGCAGGCGTTATCACTCTTCTGGCAATGAATGCCTGTACAGGAGGTTTTGAAGAAATCAATACCAACCCCAACCGCATCACCGCTGCCGAACCGGAGTTTATCTTCGGTTTAAGCCCGGTAACGACATTGCGTGCCATAGGCGGCGCGAAGAGCGATGCCGCTCGTGCAAACAATTGGTTTATCTTCGGCAATTACAGCCAGATGTGGGCGGTGGAAGGCGGCGGCGCTCCGCACTTCTCTGCCGACGGCGCTTCCGACGACCTTTGGAACAGTCTTTATTCCAATTCGCTGAAACCGCTGTTCAATATTATCGACAACTACGGCGACCTGCCCGGATACAAAAACCGCGTCGCCATCGCCAAAATCTGGCGGTCGTATGTGTTTTCCATACTGGTTGGGCTTTACGGGCCTTTACCCTACGTGGAGGCTTGCAACGGCGATGTTACGGCGCGCTTTGATAAAGAGGAAGATATTTACGCCGGTATCCTGGACGAATTGAAGACTGCCTACGAAGCAATCGACCCGGAAAATACGGCGGATAAATACCCTGCGTCTGCCGAACCGTTCTTGCAGTCCGACCTGACGCGCTGGTCGCAGTTTGCTCACTGTATCCGTTTGCGGACAGCCATGCGGATTGCCGAGTGCGATGTTCATCATCCGGATCAAACCGCGTTGCGGTCGTTGGCGGCAACAGCGAAAGCCGTTGTAGCCGAAGAATTAGACCATGCGGAACGGGGCTTGCTTATCAACAACAACGCGGGTAATTTCTACATGAAATTCGACAACAGCGATTTGGATACAAAAAATCCCTTGTTTTTCATCGTCGACCAAATGACGCCTGCCGAAAAGAAACGGCAATTGGGAAACCTGCCCGTACTTCACGAATCCCTGATGATGTGGATCAAACCGGCTACTTACAACGATCCGGTATTGCCGGTCTATGTAAAGGCGGGAAATGGGGGTACCTCCCGGCGGCCGGTAAAAGACAAGTATTTGGGACGTCCCAATTCGATGGGAGCGCCGACGGATTATCGTTGGCCCGACGGTTGGGTAAGCCCGTATGCCAACGTAGACGATTATCCTCATTATGCTACCATCGGTGCGGAATTTCTCAAATCGGACGCTCCTTATTATTTCTTTTCGTATGCCGAACTGTGTTTCCTGCGTGCCGAAGCAAAGCTGAAAGCGTTTTGGTCCGGGGGCAAACCGGCGGAAGAATATTATTACGAGGGCATTGACGCCCGCTGTTTGAAATACGGCATTGCGCAGGCTAAAATCGACACGTATAAAGATTTTGCCGGAATCAAGTGGGGCGTTCCCACCGATCTCGAAAGACCGGGAGTTGTGGTGACCGAATTTCTCGATTATTTGGGCGGGTTTACCCATAGCGTACTGGGTGGTGCGGAAGACAATCTGAAGCGGATCATCGTGCAGCACTGGATTTCCCTCTTTGGACAGAACATCGATGCCTGGACACTTTTGCGCCGCACCCAGGCCATCCCATTCAAGCCGAATTTCAATGCCAGCCAGAACGACGGTTATGTAAGCGGTACCTGGGCGTATATTCCGGAACGCTTGCCTTACCCCGGAAGGGAACGAAGCGTGAATACCGCCGAAGCGCAAAAGGCTATTCAGGACTACCTGTACGACAATACCTTGAACGATACGCAAGACCGCATTACTTTCCGCCTGATTTTTGCGGCGGACAATCCCGGTCTTCCCGCGCCGGTAGCAGGACTTCCTGCCTATCTCTCGTTCCCTTATCCGCTTCCGAATCAAGCAATGAATCGTAAATAAATAATTGAAATAAGATGAAAAAGTTATTCACTATAGTAAGTATTTTAGTCTTCCCCGCATTCTTTTTTATTGCTTGCGAAGACCGGCCGGATGTATATGAATTTCCCGTGAACGAATATGTGTATGAAATTCCGGATGTACCCGTAACGGAAGATTACGTAGTAGGCGTCGCTTACGATACGAAATACCGCGATACCCTCACAAATGTGTGGTATGACAATCAAACAAAAGCGCCGCAGCGTTATACCGGAACGCCCGTATTGGGTGAATACGATATTCGGAAAGACGCTGATGTACTGCGGCAACACTTGGATTGGGGAAAGGAAGCCGGTATCGACTTCTTTGTCCTGAGTTGGAGCGGGCACGGCTTTAACGATACAATCCTGACAAACTGGAAACAATTGTATGCACAGGACAATGCCCGTCCGAAAGCCGTCATCCGTTTCGACCCGGGCTATCGTTTCGGTGCGGGGACCGATACCATGCAATTGAATCAACTGCGCATGGATTCCCTGCGCTACGATCTGGATTCGATTTATACGCACGTGATGATGCACGATTTCGTCTATAAGAAAGCCGACGGCAAACCCGTGATGGTATTCTGTAACTTTACAAATTCCGGACAGATACCGCGTATCCATCCTTTTATCACTTTCCTGAAAGGCTCCCCAACCATTAACAACAATCTGTGGTTGATGGCAGACCTTGGAGGAGGATGGACTTCGCCCGAACGCTGGGGCTATCATGCCGCAAACGGGTACGACGGTCCGAGTTTGGGTTATGTGCGGGCGGATTCCATAAAGCCTTTCGATGCGTTCTTCATCACCGATATTTCGCACAACAACTACGACCGGTTTTATTCGCAGTATTCCTACCTGGATTACAACTACCGTTACTGGCAGGAACGGATGAAGCCTTTGGGCAAGGAATACATCCCGACCGTCCAACCGGGGTTTGACGACCGGGTGAATACGCCCGGCAGCGACCGTTTCTTTATTCCCCGGTGGAAAAACGACGCGGCTTATGTGATAAGCTCCTCCGCCGAAGGAAGTACCCCGTACGATTTCAGCAGTTTTACCGAAAATCCGTATAAGAAATGGGCGAATGTGGCAAAGCGCAATGTGGGCGCCAGCCGGATGGTGATGATATACAACTGGAACGACTTCGGTAGCGGCAGAAACCTGGAACCGGTTCAGGAGTTCGGAACAGACTACTTGCGGTATACAAGAGAATTTTTCAAAAAACAATAGTGTATTTTCAATTTCCGGGGAACGCTTAACGGACTTCGGCGTTCCCCCGGAAAATCAAACAAAAAAAAGAGTCAGAGGTCCATTATTCTAAAAACTTTTAAATGATAGTAGTTATGAAATTGAATTACTTTTTGAAATCATTGGCGCTGGTGGCGTTGATGGTATGTGTTGGAAATGTGAAAGCGGCGGACATCCTTGTAGCCGACGGCGCTACGGATACCGAATTGGCAGCGGCATTGGAACAGGCAGAAACGGGCGACGTGATACTGATCAACGGAGTCGTAACGCTCAACGCACCCGTTCGCGTGACGAAGAACGTGACTATTAAGGGAGGAGCCGAAACAGCCTACTTTGACGGCGCCGGCTCCACCCGTTTGTTCGAAATTGAGCCGGATGAAATAGACGGCGCGAAGTTAGTCTTTATCGACCTGGGATTTACCGGAGGAAATGCCAAGGAAACCGAAGCGGACGGCGACGGCGGAGTAGCCCGGATCTTCAAAGGCGTAACGGAATTTGTGAACTGCTGGTTCGAAGAAAATGAAGCCCGGCGCGGAGGCGCTTTTTACATTGTAAAAGATGAAGCAGCGACCCAAACCACGATGGTAACCTACAAAGGCTGTGAAGCGGTCGGTAATATAGCCTCCGGAGGAGGGGGAGAAAGCCGCGGCGGTTACCTCTTCGCCGACGGAGACACCGACATTACCCATGAATATTGCAAGATCACAAGCTGCCAATCCATAGGCGGACGGGGCGGAGCGCTTTGCCTTTTCGGAGGCGGCACGCGGCGGTTCTATTACACGGTATTCAGCGATAACAAAGGCGGCGACTGGGACGAAAACGGAAATATCGGCGACGGCGAATACGAAGGCGGGCTCGCTTTTATTACCGGCGGCGCCACCACCTTCGAATCCTGCGGTATCGTTGCCAATAAATCCTGGAGCCATGCCGGGCTTATCCGCGGATGGGGCGATTCGAACACCAGCGTGACATTCATCAACACGACCGTGGCAAAAAACCAGAGCATGACAAACAAACCCCCCTTGTGGATAGGCGGCGAAGCCAACTATACCTTTGTCAACAGCCTGTTTGTAGAAAACGAAGGATCCAACACCGGCAACGGCGCCGGGTTCGACCTCGACGGCGGAGGAATCAAGTTGAACATTTTCAATTCGGTCTTTGCCCGGAACCTTTGCAGCAGCGACGAAGGCACCGCCGCCGTAGATATAAGCGGCGGAGTGAATCTGGCGGAACAGTTGACAGTCAAGAACTCACTGATCGGACTGATCAAAGGCGACGATACCGGCGTGTTGCCCGTCGACAACGAAACCATTCCCACGAAATCCAATACCCGGATGTACAAGCTGACCGACAGCGAAGCCTACCAGACAGGCTATGCCTCGCTGGACGAATCCGGCATCAACTTCGACCAGGGAATGCGGTACAGCAAATCGTTCGGCATGCCCTATTACCTGCTGAATGAAGACAGCAAGGTCACCAAGCTGGGCGATCCCGCCCTGCTTGCCGAGTACGATACCGACGCCGACCTGTTCGGGCAAACCCGTACGGAAGCCGCCGACGGTTCCATCACCGCCGCACCGACCCTGGCATCCACCGGCGATGAATACGACGATACCGGTTGGGAAGAAAATATCCGGACAGGCATCGCAGCGCCCACCCTTCCGCTCCGGAACGAAACCATCCGCATCATCGGTGTCGTTGAAAACGGGATACTGGGCGTCGACTTCGGCGCAGTCAAAGGACTTGCCCAAGGCGAATTGCTAACGCTCACAGGACAGGTAGCCGAAAACGTGTTCAACGTCAATGTAGTGGGCAAAGGCTATTACAACGTAACGGTACGCCCGGGCATTTACCTGCTCCGCGTAACCAACAAAGGAAACCAGTATACCCAGAAAGTGATAGTTAAATAAGGATATACCTTATCCTCGAATCCCAAACAAACAACCTTTGTAGAAAAGACAACGCCGCGTACGGCAGACTACCAAGGTTGTTTTGTTTGAGGATAAAACAGAAAAATCTAAAAACTTCAACAATGAATAACAAACGAATCAGCCTCCCGAAAAGTTTTATATTAATACTTCTGATTACCACCGGCTGCCACCGGCTGCCGGACTATAAAAACCCCTCCTTACCGGTGGAAAAGCGGATAGACGATTTGCTTTCCCGCATGACGGCGGAAGAAAAAGCCGCGCAGATGGATATGCTTTCCGCCAACGACATCCTCCTCGATCCGGAAACCCTGTCGGCGGAGCAGGTTCATACCTTCATTGATTCGTTGAATACCGGAGCCGTCCACGATTTTTACCCGAAATCGGCGGCGCTGGCGAACCGCTTACAGCAACACGCGGTCGAACATACCCGGCTGGGCATACCGCTGCTGTTTATCGAAGAAGCGCTGCACGGCTACCAGGGAGCCGGCGCTACTACGTTTCCCATTCCGCAGGGGAATGCCTCCGCCTGGGATACAACCCTGATCCGGGCAATCGGGCGCGCCGTCGCTACCGAAGCACGCGCACACGGCGTTCATTTTGTCCTGGGACCCAACCTCGACCTGGCACGCGAAATCCGCTGGGGACGGGTAGAAGAAACGTTCGGCGAAGATGTTTACCTCACTTCGCGCCTGGGCGTCCATTTAATCAAAGGCTTACAGGGAAATCACCTTTCGGACAACAACGCAGTAGCCGCCGAACCGAAACATTTTGCCTTACACGGCACACCGGAAAACGGAAGCAACGAAGGACCGGTCTCCATCGGCGAACGTGAAGCCCGCGCCACAGGACTCTACGTCTTCGAAAAAGCCGTGAAAGAAGGCGGAGCGAAAGGAATCATGGCAGCTTACCACGAGATAGACGGCATCCCCGGCGTAGCCAACCACTGGCTGCTGACCGGCGTGCTTCGCAACGAATGGGGCTTCGACGGGTTTGTAGTCGCCGACCTGGGCGCCGTCAAAAAACAGATCACCACCCATAAAACCGCCGCCAACACCGAAGACGCGCTGCTGAAAGCGCTCTCGGCGGGACTGGATATGCAGTTCTACGACTTTCCGCACGACGAGTTCCGGCAAATCCTCGTCAACGCGGCGAAAAAGAGCAAACAGGTACAGCGCGATTTAGACCGCGCCGTACGAAGCATCCTCCGGGTAAAATTCCAACTGGGACTGTTCGACCGTCCTTACACCGACGAAACGCTTGCCGGCAAGGTGTTGCACAATGCCGGACACCGGGCGCTCGCGCTGGAGGCGGCGCGGCAATCCCTCGTCCTGCTGGAAAACGAAAAAGACGTATTGCCGCTCACCCCTTCCTGCCGCCGGATTACGCTGACGGGCAACCTTGCCGGTTCGAAGTACACCGGCAGTTATTCCCCGGCGGGCGCGGAAGCCGTATCCGTCTACGAGGCGCTGCAAAAGAGGGTAGGGGACCGCCTGACCATCGATTACATCAACAGCGAGGTGTCCGACCGGTTTTCCGCTATCCTGCCGAAGTTTATGTCGCCCGGATTGAACCGTCCGGAGGCGGGGCTGCGGGTCGAATTTTTCAACAACGCGGATTTAAGCGGGACGGCGGCTTATACAGCCGTCGACGACAACCTGAATCCCTACTGGCACAACCTGAGCCCGGCGCCCGGCATCGACCCGAATTGCTTTTCGGCATGCTGGTCGGGTTACATCACCATTCCGGTTACAGGCACTTACGAGATTGATTTCCGCGCAGCGAACTACGGGAAAGTATTTATTCAGGATCAACTTTTCATCGACCATTGGAACGAAGAATGGAAAGACCGGGGCGAAAGGCGCCGGATCCGGTTGACGGCAGGGCAGCAAGTCCCCTTCCGCGTCGAGTACGCGAAGACCGGCGGCAATGCGGGGCTGTGGTTGAAATGGCGGCTGACGCAAGTGGAATCGCT
This sequence comes from Dysgonamonadaceae bacterium, assembly GCA_031255425.1. Taxonomy (GTDB): domain Bacteria; phylum Bacteroidota; class Bacteroidia; order Bacteroidales; family Azobacteroidaceae; genus Azobacteroides. The sequence goes on along the minus strand of JAIRSN010000241.1, from coordinate 14,880 downwards.
GAGCCTGTATGCCGACATCACCCGTTCGGCACGGAACTCCGACGCCGTCATCGTCGTGATGGGCGAGAGCCGCGAAGAAGTGGGCGAAAGCCGCGACAAAAGCAACCTGCACCCGCAACCGATGGACATGGAAATCTTGCAGGCGGCGGCACGGGCAGGCAAGCCGGTGATTGTGGTCCTGCTTACCGGGCGTCCCCTGATACTGACGCAGGTGTGCGACCTGTCGCAGGCGCTGTTGCAGTGCTGGTTCCCCGGCGAGGCGGCAGGCACAGCCATTTGCGATGTCCTGTTTGGCGATTACAATCCTTCCGGGAAATTGGCGGTTACCTTCCCCAGGGAACAGGGACAGTTGCCGATGTATTATTCCCGCAAACCGTCCTCGCACCGGAGGTATATCGACGGGGTAGCAGAACCGCTTTTCCCCTTCGGCTACGGATTGAGCTATTCCTCTTTCGAATACAAAAACTTGGACATTACGCCCGCCGAGCCTACGATACACGACCCGGTTACCGTTTGCCTGGAGGTGACCAATACCGGCGGCAGGGACGGAGCCGAAATCGTCCAGTTGTATATCAACGATGTGGTGAGCAGCGTGGAAACGCCTGTCATGGAGTTGAAAGGCTTTGCGAAAGTGTTCCTCCGGGCGGGCGAAACCAAAAAGGTGACCCTGCACCTGACGCCGGAACATTTTTCACTGATTGATAAAGACATGAAACGGACGGTCGAGCCCGGCGATTTCGACATCCTGGTCGGTCGTTCTTCCGCGGACATCCTGCTGAAACAAACCATTGCCCTCGGCGGGGCGTCGAACCGGTAAATGCGTGGGGCAGGGATGTTTTATAGAATAAAGAAGAAATGCAGTATCTATTGATAAAGAAGAAAAACAGGCTGCGCCTGTTCTGCCTGCTTACCGCAGGAATACTTGCCGCGGGACAGGTTCGCGCCGTTGAACAAACGCCATCCGGAATCAGAGCAACGGTTGGGAATACCGGCATCGACATCCGGTTCTATTCGCCGCAGATGGTGCGGGTCATCAAAGGGGCTGCCGGAAAAGCGATGCAAAAGGAAAGCCTTTCCGTTATCAAACAGGCGGAGGCGACGCCCTTCTCGCTTGTCCGTACGGATGACGGGATTCTGCTGAAAGGCGAAGTCCTGGCGATCGACCTGAACCTCTCGACCGGGAATATCCGTTTTTCCACAAGGGCGGGACAGCCGCTGTTAAGCGAAACCGCCGGCGCCGAACGTTCCCAGACCTTTCTCTTGGACAAGGAGGAAGCGATTTACGGGCTGGGACAACAGCAAGAGGGCAGAATGAACCGGCGGGGCGAATCGCTGCAACTGTTTCAGGAAAACACGCGGATTGCGATTCCTTTTTTTCACTCCGTGAAAGGCTACGGCGTGTTCTGGGACAATTATTCTGCTACGCAATTTACCGACAGCCCCCAGGGGACCACTTTCTCGTCGGAGGCAGGCGACGGCGTCGACTACTATTTCCTTTACGGGAAAACGATGGACGGCGTGATTGCCTGCATGCGCGATTTGACGGGGCAGGTACCGCTCTATCCGCTCTGGGCGTGGGGCTACTGGCAGTCGAAAGAACGCTATGCCAGCCAAAAGGAATTAGTCGGCACCCTGGCACGCTACCGCGAATTGGGCGTTCCGTTGGACGGCATCATTCAGGACTGGCAATACTGGAGTACCGACAATGCGTACTGGAACAGTTTGTCGTTCGGAAACCCGGAATTTCCCGATCCGAAGCAAATGATGGACGATATTCACCGGATGCATGCGCACGCCATCCTTTCCGTCTGGCCTTCGTTCGGGCCGAAGACCCAACCCTACCGGATTTTTAAGGAGCGGGGCATGTTGCTCGATTTGAATGCCTATCCGCAAAAAGACTCCGCCAGGATTTACGACGCTTTTCATCCGGAAGCGCGCGCCGTTTACTGGGATGAAATGAACCGGAACCTTTTCGCTGCCGGCATCGACGGCTGGTGGCTGGACGCTACCGAGCCGGATTATTCCGGGTTAACCGAGGCGCAGTTGAATCAGCCGACGGCAAAGGGACCTTTCCGGGAGTTCCGGAACGCCTATCCGTTGATGAGCGTGCGGGGCGTTTACGAACAGCAACGGCAAACGTCCGCCGACAAGCGCGTCTACATCCTGACCCGTTCGGCTTTTGCCGGCCAGCAGCGTTACGCTTCGACCGTCTGGTCGGGCGACATCGACGGCGACTGGGAGGTTTTCCGCAAGCAGATTCCGGCAGGACTGAACTTCTCGCTTTGCGGCTTGCCCTATTGGAATACCGACATCGGCGGATTCTGGGTGCGGGACGGCAGCTCTGCCTTCGACGATTACCGGGAACTCTATGTGCGCTGGCTGCAATTCGGTGCTTTTTGCCCGATGATGCGTTCGCACGGCAGCAACACTCCCCGCGAAATCTGGCATTTCGGGGAAAAAGGCGACTGGGCATACGATGCGATTGAAAAATACATCCGCCTGCGCTACCTGCTGTTGCCGTATCATTATTCCCTTTCGTGGGAGGTGAGTTCCGCCGGCGGTTCGATTCTGCGGCACCCGGCGATGGACTTCCCGGACGACAAAAAGGTTTGGGACCTGGGAAGCGAATACCTGTACGGCAGGTCTATCCTGGTGGTTCCGGTGACCCGCCCTTTTTATGCCAAAGGCAAAAACGCCCGTTCGACGGTAGACTTCTCCCAAACCCAGACCGTTCCGGTGTATTTGCCGGAAGGCGCCGGCTGGTACGACTTCTGGACGGAGGAGCAGCTCCCCGGCGGAACGGAACTGCAACGGGAAACGCCGGTCGACCTGTTGCCGCTTTACATCAAAGCCGGCTCCATTCTCCCCTGCGGGGAAGCCGTGCAATATACTGCCGAAAGCAACCGGCAGCAGCTCACCCTGAAAATTTATCCCGGAAAAGATGCGGAATTTGTGTTGTACGAAGATGAAAACGACGGCTATAATTACGAAAAGGGCTTGTATTCGACCATTCCCATCCGCTGGGAGGAGGCGGCGCGTACCTTGACCATCGGAGACCGGCAAGGCGGTTTTCCCGGAATGCCGGAACACCGGTATTTTCACCTGGTGCAAGCCGGTAGCCGGCAATCGCAAGCGGTTCTTTATTCGGGAACCGCCATACATATTAAACTATAAAACAGAATAAAATGAAACACCTATTGTTTGCCGTTTGTATCGGCCTTGTCTTCGCCGGGAGTGTCCGGGGACAACAGGGGGAAAACACCTTTGTCTTTACAGGGAATCCCTTAGTGAGAGCTATTTATACCGCCGATCCTTCGGCGCATGTCTGGACTGTCGACGGAAAGGAGCGCCTCTACGTCTATCCTTCCCACGATATTGACCCGCCGAGCGGCTGCGACCGGATGGATAAATACCATGTCTATTCGACCGATGATATGGTAAACTGGGTCGACCACGGGCAAATCCTCGAAGCCTCCCAGGTGCCCTGGGGCGTACCCATCACCAATGCATCGGCGGGGGCAACCTTTATGTGGGCGCCCGACTGTGCCTACCGCGACGGGAAATACTATTTTTATTTCCCGCATCCCTACGGTCCCACCTGGAACGATACCTGGCGCATCGGCATTGCCGTCAGCGACGAACCTGCCGCTAATTTCCGGGTGCTTCCGCACACGCTTGCCGGATTGCCCGACGAAGGGCATATCGACCCCTGCGTATTTGTGGACGACGACGGGCAAGCCTATTTCTACTACGGCGGCGGCAGCCATTGCTTCGGCGCCCGGTTGAAAGACAATATGATCGAACTCGACGGCGAGTTGCAGGCGATGAACGGGCTGACCGATTTTCACGAAGGCGCCTGGGTCTTCAAGCGCGACGGCGTTTACTACCTTACTTATGCCGACAACCGGAACGGCGCAAACCAGTTGCGTTACGCCACGTCTTCCCAGCCCCTGGGTCCCTGGACGTACAAGGGCATTTACCTGAATTCGACAAGCAGCGACACCAGCCACGGCTCTGTGGTCGAATACCGGGGGCAGTGGTGGGCGTTTTACCACACCGCCGATTTGTCCGGTACGGGTTTGTTGCGGAGCATCTGTGTCGATTCGCTCTTTTTCAACGAAAACGGAACCATCCGGACCGTCGTCCAGACCAAAGACAAGGGAACACCCTACCAGGGAACCCGGCGGACGGCTCCCGGCGTCCTCGAAGCGGAAGATTACAACGAGGGCGGACAGGGTATTGCTTACTGGGATACAACGGAAGGCAATGCCTCGCTGGAGTATCGCCGCGAAGATGTGGATATTGCCCGCGACCGCCGCTCCAATACCGTTTATGTAACCGGCACCGCCCCGAAGGAATACCTGAATTATACGATAGAAGTGTTGGAGGACGGCATTTACACTATCGAGTTTCGCATCGGCGCGGCAACGGGCGATACGGAAGTAAAGTTTTACCTGGAATACGACCAGAAAAAGACGTCGAATCCCCGGCGTTATACGGTTCCCCCGGCGGCGGCATCCGCCCTTGCCACGGTCACGGTTCCGGACATCGAGCTGACGAAGGGCATCCATACCCTCGGCTTCTATCCGTCCGGCAACCTGTATTTCGACAAATGTACCTTTGTCCGGCAGCCGACGGCTATCCGGGAGGTGGAACCGGCGCCCGCCCTTTCGTCCGTCTATCCCAATCCTTCCGAAGGTATTTTTTATGTGAAAAGCGCGGACAATGTGCAGTGGATTTCGGTTTTCGGCACCGACGGCAGAAAGGTGCTGGAAAAGGAAACCGACGATCCGCAGCCGGCAATCGACTTGTCGGAACAAACGCCCGGCATTTACCTGCTTACCTTGCATACCGGTAAACAGACTTACCGCTGCAAATTAGTGAAACAATCCGCCGCCTGCCGGTAAACACAAACCATTCGTTTATGAAAAACAGTCTTCTATTCGCCGCCTGGCTTTTCGCCTGCCTGGTGGGACAGGCGCAAACCCGGATTGCCTGTATCGGTGCAAGCATCACCGCAGGCAGCGGAGTGGAGAATCCGGGGGAGAACGCTTACCCCGGTCAGTTACAATCCTTGTTGGGACCGCGTTCCCTTGTCCTGAATTTCGGCGTAAGCGGTACGACCTTATTGAAAAAGGGCAATTTCTCCTACTGGGGTACTTCCGCCTACCGGGAAGCGCTGGAAAGCCGTCCGGACATTGTCTTTATCGATTTGGGCGGAAACGACGCCAAAGCCGTCAATCGTCCTTACTACGACGAACTGGAACAGGATTGCCGCGATATGATTCGCTCGTTCAAAGACTTGCCTTCGCATCCCCGCGTCCTGCTGTTGTTGCCGACCGCTTTCTTTGTCACCGACCGCAACGGAATCTACGATCCTGTCTGCCGGAACGAGGTTGTCCCGCGCCTGCAACGCGCCGCTTCTGCCGAAGGCGTCGAGGTGATCGATCTGCATCCGCTTTACCGCGACCGTCCGGACTGGGTGCCCGACGGAATTCATCCCAACGAGCAAGGCGCTTCGCTGATTGCCAAACGGATGTTTCAGGCAATCGGTTCTCCGGATGATTCGGCTGTTGACTTCCCGATGGTCCGGAAGTACGATTCTTACAAGGGCTTGGTGATGGCGGGTTACCAGGGGTGGTTCAGTTGCCCGGGCGACGGTTCGGACCGGGGATGGTATCATTACTTTGGGCGGAACGAACGGTTTCAACCCGGCAATTGCAGCATCGATATGTGGCCGGATGTATCCGAATACAAAAAAACCTACCGGACCGGTTTCACCTTTGCCGACGGCAGCCCGGCGTATGTGATGAGCGAATACGACGAATCGACCGTTGAAACCCATTTCCGCTGGATGCGCGAATACGCTGTCGACGGTGTTTTTGTCCAGCGTTTCGTGGCGGAAATCAAACGTCCGAAAAGTTATCGTCAACTGAACAAGGTCTGGAAGTCTGCCCTTCATGCCGCCAACGCCAACAACCGGGCGATCGCCGTTATGTACGACCTGAGCGGCATGTCGCCCGGCGACGAACAACTGGTGTTGACGGACATCGACGCGCTGGCGGCTCAGTACGATATACGCGAACGCCGGGATAATCCGGCGTATCTTCACCACAACGGCAAGCCCCTTGTCGCCGTCTGGGGAGTCGGGTTCAACGACCGGCGGAAATACGGGTTCAAGGAGGCGGAAATCATTATCGACGCCCTGATCGAACGGGGGTACAGCCTGCTGATCGGCGTTCCCACCCACTGGCGGGAAATGGGCGGCGATACGCTCGACGACCCCGAACTGCATCGCCTGATCAAAAAGTGCGACATCGTGATGCCCTGGTTTGTCGGGCGGTACAACGAACAGACTTTCCCCCGCTTCGAACCTTTGGTCAAAGGCGATATGGAATGGTGCCGGCAGCACAACCTGGATTATGCTCCGCTGGCTTTTCCCGGATTTTCGTGGGTCAACATGAACAAACGGTCCAAGCCCATCCCCCGTAACCGGGGCCGTTTTTACTGGAAACAGCTCTCCAGCCATATCGAACAGGGCGCGGAAATGCTTTACCTTGCCATGTTCGACGAGATGGACGAGGGGACGGCTATTTTCAAGTGTGCCGTCGAAACGCCGGTTGGCAAGAGTGCTTTCCTGCCGCTGGATGCCGATCTTGGGAGCGATTACTACCTGGTTCTTGCCGGCAGGGCAAGCCGGAAGTTGCGGGAAGCGCTAAACGCCGCACCGCCCCGGGTCGCCGCCAATCCCATCCCCTTGAATTACCGCTTCCAGTTCGACGCTCCTTCCCGCCGGGAAGCCGCCGATCCGGTCTGTGAATATTTTAATGGAAAATACTACCTGTTCGCCTCTAAGTCGGGCGGCTACTGGTCTTCGGACGACCTGGCGGCATGGACTTATATCCCCTGTACGTCCTTGCCCATCATCGAAAACTACGCGCCCACCGTCCTGGTCTGGAACAACCGGATGTATTACTTTGCCAGCGGCTCCCAACGAATCTTCCACACCGCCGACCCTGCTGCCGGCAGGTGGGAAGAACTCCTGCCCTCGCGTATAGGTTACAGCGTCACCGACCCGGCTTTTTTCCACGATCGCGATACCGGCAAGGTGTATCTCTACTGGGGTTGCTCGGACAAAGAACCGATCTTCGGCGTGGAAGTCGATCCTGCCGACGGGTTCCGTCCTGTCGGAACGCCGGAAAAGCTGATTGACCACCGTGCCGGTCAATTCGGGTGGGAGGTCCCCGGCAACCGGAACGAGGAAAACCGTTCCGGCTGGAACGAGGGGCCTTCCCTGCTCCAGTACAAAAACAAATATTACCTGCAATACGCGGCTCCCGGCACCGAATACCGGACCTATGCCGATGCTGCTTACGTCGCCGATCATCCTTTGGGTCCCTTTACGCCCATCGCCGATAATCCTTTTTCCCTGAAACCGGGTGGATTTGCTGCCGGCGCCGGACACGGTCATTCGTTTCAGGACAAGTACGGAAACTATTGGCGCGTCGCTACCGTGCGCATTGCCCAGCGTCATCCTTTTGAACGCCGGCTGGCGCTGTTTCCCCTTGCTTTCGATGCCGGCGACCAGCCTTATACGCCTACCGTCTGGGGGGACTATCCTTTTGTTCTTCCCAACCGGAAAATCGCACACACACCGGCGGACGTTCCGGTTCCGTGGAACCTTCTTTCCTTCGGAAAACCTGCCGCGGCATCGTCTTCCTGCGCTTCTCATCCGCCTTGTTATGCCAACAATGAGGCGATCGAAAACTACTGGGCGGCACAGACCGGAGATGCGGGCGAATGGTGGCAGGTCGATCTCGGAAAATGCAGCGAAGTCCATGCCTTGCAAATCAATTTTGCCGACCACGATTTCACGGTCCAAGCGCCGGACACTTTTCCCGGCTATCAATACACAATCGAATCTTCGACCGACGGCATCGCCTGGTCTCTTTGGGTAGACCGCTCCCGCAACTCCGCCGACCTTCCGCACGAGCTGGTCCTCCCGGAGGCGCCCCGCATCGCCCGTTTCCTTCGGATAACCAATTCCCGGAACATCGAGGGGAAGTTTTCGCTTTCCGGATTCCGCGTCTTCGGCCACGGCAACGGCGCACGTCCGTCGGAGGTCACAGGCATCCGGATCGACCGTTCCGGCAGCGACAGGCGCCGCATTGCGCTCTCCTGGGATCCGCAAGCGAACGCTACCGGTTACATCGTCCGCTGGGGAACGCACGAGTCCCGGCTAAACAATGCGGTCATGACGTTCGCTCCGCAGTTCGAGGCGGGGTTCTTTCACCGCGACCCGGATTATTTCTTTTCTGTTGAGGCTTTCAATGAAAGCGGAGGCGGCGGTGCCTTCGGGACTGTCCCGAACTCATAAATTTGTTAACATTTGCGATTTTGGGACTATCCCGAAATCATGTTGGAGTACTCATTCATGTTTTCGGGACTGTCCCGAAAACAGGTTTTTGTTAACATTTGCGATTTTGGGACTGTCCCGAAATCATGTTGGAGTACTCATTCATGTTTTCGGGACGTCCCGAAAACGTCCCGGCGTTAACATTCATATTTTCGGGATGTCCCGAAAACGTACCGGCGTTAACATTCATGTTTTCGGGATGTCCCGAAAACGTCCCGGCGTTAACATTCACGTTTTCGGGATGTCCCGAAAACGCCTCGCAGATCCCATAAACGCTTTCAGGGGTATCCCGAAAGCCATTTTGAGCTAAAAAAAGAAGTAAAGGTTTATTAACAATTAGGATTTAACAATTCAATTAACAATTGATAATTCAATTTTGCTCACACGCCCCAGGGCGAATGCCCTGGGCTGGGTTATTCGACCCCTTCAGGGTCGTGTGTGGGGGTTACTCTCCCCGGGTTTGGCGGCGCAGCCGCTTTTATATTTTTGGGAGGCAGTCCCCTATGCGTAGCAGATACATCGTACCATTTAAAATTATAAAAGCGCCTGCGGCGCCGGCGCAGCCGCTTTTATAATTTTAATGAGGTAATGAGGTTGGGATATGGGGATAAATGTCTTTGTGGCTACTGAGGTTGTTTTGTTATTTAAATTAGGTAGAAATGAGGTTTTTACGCTACGCGGAAACGGCACTGCCGCTCTTATATTACTATAGGTATAGGATGATGACGCGCCTGACCCTGAAAGGGTCATATAGCCCAGCCCGGGGCATTCGCCCTGGGTCGTGTGTGGGTGGGGGTTACACTCCCCGGGTTTGCACCCGGGGTTACTCGTATTCGACTCCTGCGGAGTCGGGTGGCGCTGTGTCCGCCGCCCTCTTAGACCGGACCATCCAGCAGCAGATCATGATTTGCCTGCCGGTTTTCCCCCTCCTTATCCAATGTTTTATCAGATAAACCGATTTGCATCACAGCAAAAAGCCGTTTCCAAAACGCCGCCGTTTCCTTGCTTTGTATCCGGTAGTCGAGCGTAGAAAGCACCAAAACACCCTTTCCCCACTCCAACGTAAGCAAGGCAGCGCCGGACGGTTTTTCCATCTGTTCGAACAATACCACCTGCGCACACTTTTTGTTTTCCGGCTGTTGATTGAACAGCGACCAGTCGGTGCGCGAAGCAGTAAGAACCGTTTGACCCCGCTCGATGATTTCGCCATCCAGACCGCATTTGATTATTTGCCGGTCGCCCTCCGCCTCGGCGAAATACAAGCGAGGCAAATCGAAATACTTTCCCCATCCGGTTGATTGGTCCGGTTCCAAAGCCGTCGCTTTCCGGTCGGTCAGGCTCCATTTAGCGGGAATAATAGCGTCTAACGCCGTATTCTCCGTCTTCCCGGCAAAGAAAATCCAGACCATGCCGCCGCGTTCGCGGATCTGTTGGAGCGACGCGGCGGACGGGGAGTCCACGGTAGCCGCATCGACAATAACCAAATCGCTACGGGGTTGAAATTCGACACCCCAATCCCGCAACTGCCGGTACAAAGCGCCGCCGGTATCGCCGAGAAAAGTCGCCGAGGAATATTTTACCGGCGGAAATGCCGGAAGCGCCGGAAGCGTTATTTCCCGGTAAGTATCCCACGGGCAAGGCAAGGGTTCCGCTGCCGACAAAGCAGCTTTCAAGGCGTCGAACAACGGAAGCCGCCTGTATAGCGGAAGCCGCGGATCCAATCCGGGATTGAAAGTAGTAACATAAGGCGGAATACGTTCGTATTGATAGCCGGGCTTGCCCTCCTCGTAAGGTTTTCCGGCAAAAATACCGTCGGAAAGCGAGGGCAAACGCGAAAAATCGTCGTAGCCGAGATTCAGGTGTTCGATGCCGAACCAGCATATTTCCGAAGGAGAGAAATAGCCCAGGTAAGGGCGCGCCATCTGCACGGCATTTTGATAAACATCCACCGCCAACGCCTCGCTGCGCCCGCAGTACGATTCAAAAGCCCTGTCGCCCGCAAAAGGATACAACTGTTGCGGTTTGCCGTAATAAGTAGCACCAAATTCACCGACAACAAGCGGCTTGTCCGGGTTTCCGGGCAGTTCTGCGGTTCGCAAACCATGCCCGAAATGTTTACTCCAGACAGGCAAACGCCCGTCCATATCGCGGTCGCCGTCCAAGGTGATAAAATCGCGGGTCGGATCGGTTGTTTTCGCGCTTTGGGCAAGGGCAACCAGTTTTTCATCCCACCGGTCCGAAACCTCTTTGGCAGGCTTGTTGAGCAAAGCAATGGCAAACATCTCATTCCCCGCGCTCCAGCCGATGACCGAAGGGTGATTCCGGTCGCGCCGTATCAAACGTTCCAGATGCTCTTGGGAGCGTTGCCAGGTGATTTCTTCCTCCAGGTTCAGGCGAATGGAAGAGCCGAAAAGAGCGGTTTCGTCCAACACCATCAAGCCCATTTCGTCGGCTAAATCATAATACACCCGCGGCCAGGGTTGCGCGTGAGGGCGAACGGCATTTCCGCCGAAGTCCTTGATCATCCGGTACCAGGCGTAAGCAAAGCGACGCGAACAAATATAGGCGCTGAACGGATGCTGGATGTCGCCGAAGCACTGGATTTTTTTGCCGTTCAACTGAAATTCCTTCCCCACAATTTTGAACTGCCGCCAACCGAAACGGGTGGCTTTGCAATCAAGCGTTTGCTTTTTATGGCAGATACGCAGCAGCAAGGTATAAAGATTGGGTTGCGCGGGCGACCAGTACCGGAGTTCATCCCCTATGTTTTTGTGTAAAACAAAAGTCCGCGTTTCGCCGGCGGCAAGTTCCATGGTTTTTCCCGCCGGCATCCGGAGGACCGTATGCCCCTGTTTCCAGGAAATTTCGGCGGCGGAAAGCGGATGGGAGAAATCCGCCCGGTTGATCCATTCCCTTACTTCGCCCGACAGGTTGATTCGCTGTTTCACGGAAGATTGGTTTTTGACCTGCACTTCTATTTCCAACAAATTTTTATCCACCAGCGGTTTTACAAATACATCGGAAATATGTATTCCGGGAATTGCGAACAAAAACACGTCCTGCCAGATACCTATCAAATCGTCGGTGTTGGAGCCGGGCGGATAGGTTGCCCCGAATTTGGCGTATTCCGGGTGGCTTTTATCAAACAGCTTGCTGTGGCGGATGCCGATCCGGACCTCGTTTTCTCCCCCAGGCACCGCGTAACCGGTGATGTCGATTTCGAAAGGCAGATGGCTGTCGAAGTTTTTACCCGCCTCTTTCCCATTGATATAAACGGTACATTCCCCGGCAAGGGCTTCAAAATGCAGGATGATTCGTTTTTCCGCCCACGACGCAGGCAAAAAGACCTTTTTCCTCAGCCATGCCATGCGGGCGTGAATCCATTTTTCGGGATAAGACGGAAAATAAACGGAACTCGGCGCGTAAGGCTGGGAACTTCCTTCGCCGGTTTTTGCCCCCCTTCCCCAATCGTTTACATTGATGGCGGAAGGTATTTTAATTTTCACATCGTCCCATTTCCGGGCGGTGTGCGGCGGAAGTTCGGGCGGTTCGCTGAAGCCTTGCTTCCAGCCTTCCGGCGCGGGGATAGCCTGTACGTCCCAATAGCCGTTCAAACAGATTTCGTCGCGAAAAGGTTTTTCCTGGGGAGCGACCAGGCCTTCGGCGGGCGAAAAATCGCCCTTGAAAACCACGCCCTGCGCCGCCGCAGCAGCCGCGGACAGTAGAAACAATACGGTTGTTTGTAAGAATTTCATACGGATTTTATTTTATTATTTCATCATTGATCAGCGGTGCCGCCGGGTTGCCGGGACGTGGGGGAACGGAGGGGGTGAAATCCACTTCCTTCCGCAACATTTTACCGGCTTCCCCGGTAAGCCACAGGTAATAGTCGGTCGGCAAATGATCTTCGATTCCATCGAATTTAATCTTGTTGTTGCCGGGTACATGGCTCCGGTTGACACATTTGAAAATCGCTGTCCCCTCGTCAATCTCATCAAACATGGCTACGTAAATCATTTCCGCTCCGGATGCGATGACCGAGGCAAACTGTTTCCAGAAAAAAGAACCTGCATTCCGGTCTACATAGAAAGATTCCGGACCGCGTTTATTTCTCCATGAAAATCCCGGATAGCACAGGGGCGCATAATCCACGCCGTTTTGCCGGCACCATTCCAGGTCTTTTGCAATATCCTGCCGGAAGGCTTCGTAACTTGCTTCATCGTATCTCCCGACAAACCAGGGCAGGACGATGTCGCACTTCTTTATTATCCCGTGAAGCCGGGCATCGGATACGGCATCTACTTTCAGCTCGCGCCAATAGGTCGGAACACCGATCATCACGCTGTATCCCCGTTTTCTCAAGCCATCGATTATTTTATCCGCTTCGTTTAAGCCGTATTTCCGTTTATCATCGAATCCGATGCCCCATACGGCAACCAAGGGTTTTCCGTTGTGATAAAGATAAGTCGGCGCCTTCTTCCCCGACTTCAGGCGGTATTCCTTTTCCAGTTGATCCATATCGTCCAAAAGCACCCGTTCGTCGCCGGGCGACATTCCGCTCAAATCGTACATGACAGCGATGGCGCGACCGGTTCTTTGCGCCGACGACAGGGCATATTTCAAGACCTTATTAAAGTGGGATTTCCCTTTCCTGCTTTTGATTTCCGTCACGAAGCGCTGCATAAATACGCCGTCGATGCCATAGTCCTGCATCCACTGGAAATGAACGTCCACGGTCGACGAGTCTTGCGAACTGAATGTGTAGGCGGTAGTTCCGTCCGGAAACCGGAAAGGGGTCTTGTACAGCACCGAATAATCGGATACATCCGGCCAGAAGTCGATGCTACAATTGCCCGGCTTAAATTCCTGCTTGTTCCCGTAGTGGTGCCAGCCGCGGTTTGCCCCATCGACAGGCGTGTTGAACCAGCCCTGGTAGCCCGCCATCACCAGCCCCCTGTACGAGTCGTAACGCCTTTGAGCCGAGACACAGGAAACACAGGTCAGCCAGGCAAGAAAGAGTATTTTCAGGTTCATTTGCTTCTGCATTATCACTAAAAAAGAATCATATTGGCAAGCAGGCGCGCCGCAACCGGATCGGTAAGCGCTTTGTCGTGCGCCATCGTCGAGACCAGGGCTTCCCCTTTGCCTTCCGTGATTTTGACGATGGGAAAGGCTTTGATCGTTTTCACGTAATTGCTGCGTTGTTCCATATCGCCGTTGATATAACCGTGAATCTTTGTCTGGTTCGCCAGTTCTTCCACCTTTTCATTCCGGTTCAGATGCAGGGCAGTCCGGCAAACGACCGGAATTTCCCGCCGGTTGTTGTTGAAATAACGCAGTTCGAGTAAATCAATCGCATCAAACACCGGCGATTCGGGAATCTCCATATTGACAATATCCCCCTCGGTTGGTTCGAGCCAGCCGGTAATGTATTCGGGGAATACGGCTTTTGCCGTTTCTTCGTTGTTGAGCATCAGGACTTTTCCCCCACCGGCAATGTATTGTTTCAGGTCGCCCGCCTGTTGCACACCGGTATTTTCATTTCCGGAAACAATAAGCAGGTCTGCCGGTTGTTTCACCGCCTGCCGAATATCCGGAACCAGCCGGTAAGGAACGTTCAAGGCATCCAAAACGGTCGAAATACGGTTGTTATCCACCAGCACAATCCGTTTGCCTGCCGTTGCGGGTTGCGTCCAACGGCGTTCCGCCAACAGGATTTCGTATTCGTTGGCGGATACCTCCCTGCCGTTTTCGGTCAGGCGCAGGCGCAGTTTTGCTTTTGTTTTTGCGGCGGGCAGGTTTTCCGGAATCGGAATACCGGGTGTCAGCCATTGGCGCCCGTAATGTTTTACGGCAGGCACCTCCTCTTTGCCGGAAGCAATGACTTGCCCGTTTCCGGTTTCGATTTGCCAGTGAAGCCAGGTGGGTTTCAAGTCATCGCCCGATTCCCAATCATTGACAACACAGATTCTTGCGGGGAGTTTTTCACCTGCATAAAAATTCCGTCCCCACAGTTCCGCCGACACAAGGATGGGCTGCAACGCGCGTTGCATGGCGTAGTAAGTGGGATAGGGCTCCATATTTTCCGCATCGTAAACCGTACGGAACCACGTGAGCAAGGCAAAATGCAAAATACCCGAACCCCTGTCGTTCGAGCGGCGCAAGGCTTCTGCCAACTCGCCGGTGATAAACGACTGAACCTTCAGGAAGGCTTCGGGATTGCCGAAAGCATACGCTTCGTAACCCACCAGCGCCTGCGGGTTCTGATGCACCAGCGTATAAAAGCGCGTCGGGTGACCGGTTTCGTTATTGGGGTAGCCGGTACTCATCTCCTGGCTGATCAAAGGGCGCCCTTCGTTTTTGTGGTCGCGCTGAAATTCGCCGTTGAATTGTTTGAAAATACAGTGGTCGTACCAGTTGATGTACGAATGAACGTCGTCGATGTCGCCATCGTCTATGCCCTC
>JAIRSN010000204.1 GCA_031255425.1 Dysgonamonadaceae bacterium | reverse complement strand
TTCGGATTTTTAAAGCGGTGGGAGAAACGGATACAATCCCGTATTCCGGCGCCGGTAAAGTTTACCTTTTTTGAGCAAAGCCAAAACTTTCTAATCATCGCTAAATCTATTTGCTCAAAAGAGTTGCCTTACATCATGTTTATTTATGTGTCGTGCTTTACCGCGCCGGATTTCTTAAGAAATAAAAGTTGTGTGAGTGAGTTATGAGAGAAGGGGGTGATCGATGCTGAAGCGGACAGTCGGTCGCCCCTGATTATTTGGCGGCGGCTCAGCCGCTTTTACTGTTTCATTACACCTTATATATACAGGTACAGGATGAGATAACCCGCAGTCCCTCCTCCCCCCCCTTTGCGGATCGTTCATTTCACCTTCCCGAATAAAGCATGAATTGAATCTACGTAGTAATGTTTTTTTTATCCGTCGCATCTTGCTTTTTCCCGGCGAAAAAGGCATCGCTTTTCGCATTTCAGTGAGTACCTTTACGGGAATTAATTCAGCTAATTAAATTAAATACGAAAATGATTACAAGAAGAAACTTCGTAAAGAAAACCGGACTGTTGGCAATGGCTGCCGCGACGCCGGCTTTCGCTTCGGGAATGACGGCGGCAAACAAAGGAAAAACCGTGTCGCTGAAAAAGAATAAAATGAGTGTCGACGACCGGTGGGATGTCATCGTTGTCGGTGGAGGGCCGGGGGGATGTACCGCCGCTATCGCTGCCGCCCGCGAAGGCGCCCGCACCCTGCTGATCGAAGCTATGGGACAGTTGGGCGGAATGGGTACCTCAGGAATGGTGCCGGCGTGGTGTCCGTTTTCCGACGGGGAAAAAATTATTTACCGGGGCTTGGCGGAAAAAATCTTCACCGCCGCCAAAAAAGGGGTTCCGCATGAGTCCGCCGACCGCCTGGACTGGGTGAGCATCAATCCCGAACAGTTGGTCACCGTGTACGACAAGATGGTGAGCGCTTCCGGCGCCCAGATCCTCTTTTTCTCCCGGCTGGCTGCCGTAGAGATGGCGTCCGGCGACACCATCGACGCGCTGATTGTCGCCAACAAATCGGGACTGACCGCCTTCAAAGCCAAAGTGTATGTCGACGCTACCGGCGACGGCGACCTGGCGGCATGGGCAGGTGCATCGTTCAAACGGGGCGACGACGATGGAGTAGTCCAGAGTTCCTCCCTCTGCTTTTCCATCGCGAATGTGGACTCCTATAATTATACGAATGGTCTCCCGCTATACGGAGGAAACAAAACCAGCCCGGTTCATACCGCCATTGCTTCCGGGAAATATCCCCTTATCGACAAACATTTATGCGTAAACTATATCGGGCCGGACGTGTTGCAATTCAACGCGGGACACTTGGTCAATGTAGACAGCACCAACCCGTGGGAAGTGTCGCAGGCGATGATCAAAGGCCGGGAAATAGCCGCACAGTATGCGGGAGCGATGAAAGAGGTTCAGCCGCAAACTTTCGGCGGGGCATTCCTGGTACGGACCGCCGCCTTGCTGGGCGTCCGGGACAGCCGGCGCATCGAGGGCGATTACACCTTCACGATCGACGACTGGCGGCAACGGAAGTCGTTCGACGACGAAATCGGACGCAACAGTTATTACGTCGACATCCACAAAAGCGGCTACAAAGAAGCCCATTACAACAAAGGCGAATCGCACGGCATCCCTTACCGCTGCCTGACGCCCAAGGGACTGAAAAACCTGCTGACCGCCGGCCGCTGCATCTCCACCGACGAGGAAGCCTTCGGAAGCCTCCGGGTCATGCCGCCCTGCTTAGTCACCGGCGAGGCCGCCGGCATGGGCGCCGCACACGCCATCCGGCAGTCGAAAAACGACGTGCATCAGATAGACGTACAATACTTGCGGAAACGCCTGAAAGAAGAGGGACAGTATTTTCTATGAAACGGTTCGGAAAGACAGCAGCACACGTCGTATTCTCCGGAATAATTCTTTTCGGAACGGCGTGTACGGGAAGCGGGGAGCCGCCTTACCAATATTTATTGGAACAAATATCCGAGCCGGTTTTTCCGGAGAAAAGATACGATGTCCGGGATTTTGGGGCGGTCGGCGACGGGAACACCGACAGCCGCGGGGCGATCAACCGCGCCATTACGCAATGCAGCAACGAGGGAGGAGGACAGGTGATTGTGCCTGCCGGGAAATACTTTTCCGCCGGGCCTGTTGTCCTGAAAAGCCGGGTCGACCTGCACCTGGACGCGGGTTGCGAGCTGGTTTTCAGTCCCCGTCCGGAGGACTACCTGCCCGCCGTCCTGACGGTCTGGGAAGGGACCGAGCTGTTCAACTATTCCCCCCTGGTGTATGCCTACCAGGTTTCGGACGTGGCGCTTACCGGGAAAGGCACCCTGAACGGAAACGCTTCGAAAGCCTTCGCCCGGTGGCGGCCGCAGGGTTCGGAAATACAGGATCAGCTCCGGCAAATGGGAATCGACGGCGTGCCGGTGAAAGACCGTTACTGGGGGACGGAATCCAATCTGCCGCCCAGCATGGTGCAGTTTTTCGGATGCAACAGGGTGCTGGTTGAAGGCGTAACGATTATCGATTCGCCGTATTGGGTCATTCACCCCGTCTTTTGCAACAGCGTCACCGTCAGGGGCGTGGAAATCAACAGCTACAACCTGAACAACGACGGCTGCGACCCCGAATATTCCACCAACGTATTGATTGAAGACTGCATCTTCCGGGTCGGCGACGATGCCATCGCCATCAAAGCCGGGCGCGACAACGATGCCTGGCGCATCGGACAGCCCACGCGAAACATCGTCATCCGGCGTTGCCTGTTCAATTCGCTGTGCAACGGCTTGTGCATCGGAAGCGAAATGGCGGCAGGCGTCGAAAATGTGTTTATGGAAAACATCCGGATACAAAACTGCCTGAGCGGTATTTACTTCAAATCCAACCTGGACCGCGGCGGCTTTATCCGGCACGTAGACATCCGGAACGTGGAATGCGACAGCGTCCGGTCGGCATTTATCCGTTTCGAAACCAACTACCACGGCGGGCGCGGCGGCTTTCATCCCACCCTGTTCGAGGATTTCCACATCGAAAACATCCGGGGCAATGTCTCCGGGGAATGTGGCTTCTATGCCGTTGGGATTGAGAATTATCCGCTGAAAAACATTGCGCTGGAAAACGTAACGCTGAAGCAGGCAAACGAGGATTATATCCTGAAAAACGTCGAAAATATTACCTTCGACAACGTGGTGATCAATGGGAAAACAATGTCCCGGCACCCCGCCGGAACGGAGGCGTCCCGTTTGCAAACCGAATAATAAGATTATATGTAAAACAAAAACAGATGAAAAAGCAACTATTTCTTTTCACTTTAGGGAGTTTATCCCTCCTGTCGACCGCCGGAAACAGATGGATCGAGGCGGAAAGTTTTGAAAACAAAGGCGGCTGGGTCGTCGACCAGCAGTTTATGGACCAGATGGGGTCGCCCTACCTGATGGCTCACGGGCTGGGCGTGCCGGTGGAAGATGCCTCCACAACGGTCGACATCCCGTCCGGCGGAACGTATTCCGTGTATGTCCGGACGTTCAACTGGACGTCGCCCTGGTTTGCCGGCAAGGGACCGGGGAGGTTCGGGTTGAGCATCAACGGGAAAAAAGTTTCCGTCCGCCTGGGCGAGGAAGGCGCTCAATGGATGTGGCAAAAAGCGGGGGAGATAAAGCTCAAAAAGGGGACGGCAAAGCTGGCGTTGCACGACCTGACCGGGTTCAACGGCAGGTGCGACGCCATTTATCTTACGACGGACAAAGACGATGTCCCGCCTTCCGGTGCGGAGGCTTTGGCGCTTTTCAGGCGCGATGCCCTGCATCTTCCGCCGGTTCCGGGAGATGCCGGCGAATATGACCTGGTGGTTGCCGGCGGCGGAATTGCCGGAATCTGTGCGGCGTTGTCGGCGGCTCGCCTGGGTTGCCGGGTCGCCCTGATCAACGACCGTCCGGTGCTGGGCGGGAACAACAGTTCCGAGATACGGGTACACCTGGGCGGGCGAATCGAATCCGAACCCTACAAGGCGTTGGGCAACCTGCTGAAAGAATTGGGTCCGCTCCGTGGCGGAAACGCCCAGCCTGCCGGGTTCTACGAAGACGGGAAGAAGCTGGATCTGGTGTTGAACGAAAAGAACATCCGCCTGTTCCTGAATTACCACGTACAGGCGGTCAACCTGTCCGGAACGGCGATCGAGTCTGTCGTTGCCCGGCACATTGAGAGCGGCGAGGAACTCCGGTTCTCCGGACGTTGCTTTGCCGATTGCACCGGCGACGGCACCGTCGGCTACCTGTCCGGCGCCGACTACCGGATGGGGCGCGAGGGGCGCGAAGCGTTCGGCGAAAGCATCGCTCCCGAAAAGGGCGATTCCCTGACGATGGGCGCGTCCGTGCAATGGTATTCCGTGGAAACGGCGGGAAAATCCGGATTCCCGGCATTCAGCTACGGCATTCCGTTTACGGAAACCAACAGCGAAAAGGTGACGATGGGGGAATGGACCTGGGAAACCGGCATGAACCGCGACCAGATTCGTGATTTCGAACGTATTCGCGACTATGGTTTGCTGGTGGTTTTCTCCAACTGGAGCTTTTTGAAGAACGACCGGAAAAGCAGGGAGCAGTACAGCCGCCGGCAACTCGAATGGGTGGCTTACATCGCCGGCAAAAGGGAGTCGCGCCGCTTGCTGGGCGACTATATCCTTAAGCAGGACGATATTCACAAGAACGTATTCCACGAGGATGCTTCTTTCTCCACCACGTGGAGCATCGACCTGCATTTCCCGGACTCCGTCAACGCCGCGCATTTCCCCGGCAATGAATTTAAGGCGGCTACCAAGCACCTGTACATCAATCCTTACGCCGTTCCTTACCGTTGCCTCTACTCGCGCAACGTCGACAACCTGTTTATGGCGGGGCGCAATATCAGCGTCACCCATGTTGCCCTGGGCACCGTGCGCGTGATGCGAACCACCGGGATGATGGGCGAGGTAGTCGGCATGGCGGCATCTCTCTGCAAGAAGCACCGCACGACTCCGCGGGGGGTCTACCGGTCGCATTTGGACGAGCTGAAGGCGCTAATGACAGCGGGAACCGGGGAAAGGGGTTTGCCGAACAACCAGCAGTATAATGAGGGGAAAATACTGCCGGATTTTCACCCGTGATATTACCTGCTTAGCTGCGGAGGCGCTTTTACTATTTCATTACACCTTATACATATAGAATAAAAGACACTGCGAACCCGCCACCTCTTTTGTATTTCAAAGATTTTCACTACTTTTGCGCGGTTTCTTTTAACAAAGCATAGAAACCAATTAAAATACATATTAATTAAGAAAGCGTTAGCTTTTATTCTTGTAACAGAAATATC
>JAIRSN010000223.1 GCA_031255425.1 Dysgonamonadaceae bacterium | reverse complement strand
GGATGCGGTGTCCGGGTGTAGGGCAGGTCGTAAGCCGCGTCCAGCTCCTCCGTGGAAGCGGGCGGATAAGGCGGGTTGACGACGACCAACCGGTCGCCCGTCTGCTGGATCAGCCGCCCTGCAGTCAGCTTGTTCGATTCCTCTTCGATTCGCCGGAAGTTCTGCGCCTGCTTCCTTTTATCCTTCAGGCAATCTTCGTAGGAAAAAAGCGGGAGGTCGCCGGCAGCAGGTTTCACCTCCTTCCGGAGAACCACCGTTTGCGGAATATCCGTCAGGCTGCCGGCTTCCGCGCCGTTGCGGAAAGCAGAAACAATAGCCGCCAGCGGCTTCTCGCCGGCGCCGTAGACCAGCACATCCGCCCGCGAAGGAACCAGGATGCTGGGCAACAGCCGGTCCTGCCAATAGTCGTAATGCGAAAGCCGACGCAGCGAGGCCTCAATCCCGCCGACGACCACGGGAACATCCGGGTACAAGTCCTTCAGTATCCCGGAGTAGACCAGCGTCGGATAGTCGGGGCGCATGTCGGCACGGGCATCGGGCGTGTAGGCATCTTCCGAGCGCAACCGCTTGTTTGCCGTGTATTTATTGACCATCGAATCCATCGCCCCGGCAGAAACAGCGAAAAACAGGCGGGGTTTCCCCAGCTTTTTGAAGTCCCGCAGGTCGTCCCGCCAGTTAGGTTGGGGGACAATCGCCACTTTCAGCCCCATCGCCTCCAGGGTCCGCCCGATCACCGCCGCCCCAAAAGCAGGATGATCGACATAAGCGTCGCCGGAGAAAAGGACGACGTCCAGCTCCTCCCAACCGCGCAACGCTGCTTCCTTGCGGGAAGTAGGCAGGAAGCGGGTCATTCGATAAAACGTTTGGTGATGTCCCCGTAGGCGTCGATCCGGCGGTCCCTCAGGAAGGGCCACCAGCGGCGCACCTCTTCGGAGCGTTTCAGGTTGATTTCGACCACCCGGTTTTCCTCGCGGCTGCCGGATGCGCGGGCGATGATTTCCCCCTGCGGCCCGGCAACAAAGCTGTTGCCCCAGAACAGGATGCCGCCCGTCCGCCCGGAGGGATCGGCTTCCATCCCAACCCGGTTGACCGCCACAACGTGCAGCCCGTTGGCGATGGCATGCCCCTGCTGGGCAATCATCCAGGCGTTCCGTTGCCTTTCCTTCTCACCGGCAGCGTCCGACGTTTCCCAACCGATTGCCGTGGGGAACAGCAGGAGGTCGGCGCCCGCCAACGCCATCAGCCGGGCGGCTTCGGGATACCACTGGTCCCAGCAGACCAGCACGCCCAGGTTTCCCACCGAAGTCGGCACCGGACGGAAACCCAGGTCGCCCGGAGTGAAGTAGAATTTCTCGTAATAAGCAGGATCGTCGGGGATGTGCATCTTGCGGTACTTGCCGGCAATGCTTCCGTCCTTTTCGATTACGACCGCCGTGTTGTGGTACAGTCCGGAGGCGCGTTTCTCAAACAGCGACAAGACCAGCACGACGCCCAGTTCCTTCGCCAGGCTGCCGAACCAACCGGTGGACGGTCCGGGAATCGTTTCCCCCAGGTCAAACAGGCGGGGGTCTTCCACCTGGCAGAAATACAAGTCGTTGTGCAGTTCCTGCAAGACAATCAGCCGGGCGCCCCGGGAAGCGCAATCCCGGATGTTGGCGGCGAGCTTGTCTAAGTTGTCCGCCCTTCCGGCGGTGTTGGACTGTTGTACCAGTCCCACGCAGAGCGTATTTTCAGTCGATTTCATTTGCATAGGATAAAGGCGGCTACTTGCTTTGCCTGGTTTTCCGGGTTTCTTTCAGTTTCTTTTCCAGGCGCTTGATCTCCTCCTCCTGGTTGAGGATGGTGGTCAGCAGGGCGTTCAGTTCTTCGTTCTCCACTCCTTCGGGGAATTGCCCGTGTACCCGGTCGATAAAATCGCTCAGCACGTTCATGTAGTTGTTGAACGCATCGTAGGCATTTTCGTACGGACTGTACACGCTGGGTCCGGGGAACAGTTTCGTACTCATATAATTGAAGTGATCGCTCGCCTGCAAGCAGTTCCAATCCTGCAAGATCCGCCGGTCGGTAACCAGATGCACCTTTTCGGCAATGCCGTACAGCTTGTCGACGGCTTCTTTCTGGAGAACGTTGCCCATCCACGGGCTGATGTCTTTTTCTTCTCCCGCCCAGGAACAGGGGTAGGGGACAATCAGCTCGCCCATGGATTTCATCCGATGCACCACTTCCGCCGGGGTGGAAAACGTGATGCCCTTGCCCAGTGCAAAACGGGGAATGGCTTTGAAAAACTCAAAGATGCCGGTTTCGGATGCCTGCAAGCTGCCCAGCACGTCGTAATTCATAAAGATATTGACCAACTGTTCGGATTCGGGCGTAGCGGCAATCCAGTTCACCAGCTTATCGGCAACCAGCGGGTATTCGCTCCAGTCGTAGTTGGAGAAGCGGAAGGCAATGTCGTCGCTGAACTTCCGGTTGCGCGACAGCAACTTCAGTTGGGGAACAGAAGCCGCGGAATACAGGTAGTTGGGGCTTTTCCATCCCAATACATGCTTGGCGCCCTCGGTCAGCATCGCCTTGAAGCCCATGTCGGCGACCTGCAACGCGATGTCGTCCGAATAGATCAACTCGGTATTGCGGAACACCTTCGGCTTTTGCCCGAAAAGGAGTTCGATTTTGTCGGAATGTGCTTTCACCTGCCGCTTAAACTCCTCCGGGTCGGTCAGGGAGGCAAGCGAATGGTTGTAGGTCTCCGCCAGAAATTCGACGCACCCGGTTTTCGACAGCTCCTTGAACTGGTCGATCACTTCCGGCACATAGATTTCCATCTGTTCCAGCACGATTCCCGAAAGGGAAAACGCTACCTTGAACTTCCCGTTGTATTCTTTTATCAGTTCCAATAACAGGTTATTGGCGGGGAAATACGTGCGGTGGGCGATTCCATGAATTATATCTTCATTGGAAAAATCGTCGTAGTAATAATGATCCGCTCCAATGTCGAAGAAACGATACCGTTTGAGCCGGAAGGGTTGGTGAACCTGAAAGTAAAAACAAATTGTTTTCATGATGTTATTTTTTGTATGGATGAATAAAGCCGGGTGCCGAACGGTCTCCCGCTCACCGGCCGTAATTGCTTAAGACTTGATCGTAAATCGAACGGACTTTCCATCCGGCTTTTTCCCAGGTAATCCGGTCTACTTCGTCCTTGCCTTCTACCTGCAAGTATTCTGCCATCGCCGGATAGGTGATAATCGAATACATCGCGTCTGCCATGGCTTCGATGTCCCAGTAATCGGTTTTAATCGCCTTTTCCAGTATCTCGGCGCATCCCGACTGCTTGGAGATAATTGTTGGCACGCCGCATTGCATCGCCTCCAATGGCGAGATGCCGAACGGCTCCGACACGGAAGGCATCACGTAGACGTCGCTCGATTTCAATACTTCGTAGACCTGCGTCCCTTTCATAAAACCGGTGAAATGGAAGCGGTCGGAAATGCCCCGCTGTGCCGCCAGGCGAATCATCTGATTCATCATATCGCCGTTCCCCGCCATGACGAAACGGACATTGTCGGTCTTTTTCAACACTTTCGCGGCGGCTTCCACAAAGTATTCCGGTCCCTTCTGCATCGTAATCCGTCCGAGGAAGGTAATGACCTTGTCCTTGGTTCCCTTTTTGGAGGGGATGGTGGCGATTTCCGGGCAGATGGGTTCCACGGCATTGTGAACGGTGGTCACTTTCCGCGGGTCCTGGTGGTATTTCTCGATAACGGTGTTGCGGGTCAGGTTGCTCACGGTGATGATGTGATCGGCGTGATCCATGCCGTCTTTTTCTATCCGGTAAACGGTCGGGTTCACCTTCCCCCGGCTCCGGTCGAAGTCGGTGGCATGCACGTGAACCACCAGCGGTTTCCCGGTAACGGTTTTCGTGTGGATACCGGCGGGGTAGGTCAGCCAGTCGTGCGAGTGAATCACGTCGCAGGCAACGGTCCGGGCAATCACTCCCGCCATGATGGAATAATTGTTGATTTCTTCCAGCAGGTTATCGGGATACCTTCCGGAGAAGCCGATGCATCCCAATTCGTTCACAGGGAAATAGCTGAAATCGGCGTAAATATGGTTCCGCAGGTCGAAATACAGTTGCGGATCCATGTATTTGCCGACACGCTCCCTGACATATTCCCAATCCGCCTCCTTCCAGACAACAGGCGTGTTGCAGGCGCCGATCAACCGGAGGAAACTTTGATCCTCGTCGCCCCAGGGTTTGGGCATCACAAACGTAATCTCCATATCCGGTTGCAAGGCCATGCCTTTGGTCAAACCGTAACTGGCGGTGCCGAGCCCGCCCAGGATATGGGGCGGAAATTCCCAGCCAAACATTAATGCTTTCATTGTTCGTAACTTTCTATCAGTTTCAACACTCGCAAAATAGCCGATACATTCATGGCGAAAGAGATCGCCCCCCGGCTCTGGAAAGGGGGATTGCCGTCGAATAGCTCGGAAAGGGAACTGATGCAATGCGTATTCATTTCTTCTTCCATGCCGATCAACATTCTTTCTGCGAAAGAAATCCCGCTATATTGATACAATCGCAGGTACGCCTCCAGGTAGAAACCCAGCAGCCAGGGCCAGACCGTCCCCTGGTGGTACGCCAGGTCGCGTTCGGATTGCGGTCCGCTGTAATACGGCCGGTATCCTTCGCTCTTGGGGCTCAGCGACCGGATTCCTTTGGGCGTCAGCAGTTCTTTGGTGATAATATTCAGGACAACCCGCTTCTGGCTTCTGTTG
Source organism: Dysgonamonadaceae bacterium (assembly GCA_031255425.1). Taxonomy (GTDB): domain Bacteria; phylum Bacteroidota; class Bacteroidia; order Bacteroidales; family Azobacteroidaceae; genus Azobacteroides. Next base: position 6,363 of record JAIRSN010000223.1, on the reverse strand, counting down.
AGCGGGGAATAATCGAACGAAACAGCCAGCAGCATGTTCGGACGGACGCTCCAGTCGATATAGTTCCCGTCTACATGGTCGTACAGATAGCCGTAGCCGTTCACAAAGGTTTCGATGAAAGACGCGGCGGTTCGGGCGGCGGCGTCTTCCAGCAGCTTCACCCGCGGTTCTTCGCCCTGGAGCGCGGCGAGTTCCGCGGCAAATTTCAGCGCATTATACCACAGCGCATTGAACTCGACAATGTATCCCGAACGCGGCACAATGGGTTTGCCGTCTATCGCGGAATTCATCCAGGTTATCGCCTTGTTTCTGCCTTCCGAATAGAGCAGCCCGTTGCTTTCGAGCACCAGGTTCGGGTGCCGGTTCTGGCTTACATAGTCGATGATTTCCCGGATCAGGCCGCCGTAGCGTTCGTTGCACTGTGTAGCGGTGGTCGCTTTGGCGTATTGCTGCAACGACCAGATTGCCCAAAGAAAGATGTCCGGCAGCTCAATCTCCTGAATCACGGCATCCGGGCGGCCGTCTTCCATAAAACGGCGGATGGCGGGCACGGCGGTGTCCATCAGTTTCTCAAAGCGGACCGGATCGTCGATCGCCAGCGAACATCCCGGCATGGAAAGGAACAGGTCCCTCGCCCGCACCTTAAACCACGGATAACCGGCAATCAGGTAGGCGTCGTTTTCCGCAGGGCGGTGGTAGAACTGTTGCGCCGAGTTTTTCAGGCAGTTGTAAAAGCTCGTCCGCGGGGTGCGCGTCTGGGATTCCTCTTCGTACTTTCCGGCAATCAACGCGGGGTCGATAAACGTATCGCCGCCGGAGAAATAGATTGCCTCGCCTTTCTTGATTTCCATTTCAAAATAACCGGGCACGTAGAGGTCTTCTTTGAAAGGGAAACCCCGCTCCTGTTCTTTGGAATATTCGATGTCTTTGTACCAGTCGGGCTGGTAAACGAACCCGGCGGGCTTGTTGAACTGCATGTGCAAGTCGGGATAGCCCTCATACATCCGGATTTTGATTCCGTTTTCCACTTCCGAATACGACAGGTTGGCTGCCGGATTGGAATACGTCAGGCTGTTCACATTCCGGAACGCCAGGAAAGGACGGAAACGCAGGGTGGTAGGCGAATGGGCGTCCAGCAAGGTATATTTGATCAGGATCCGGTTTTCAAAAGCGGTCAGCACCTTTTCCTTGGCAAGAATAACGCCGCCCACGCGGTAGATGGTCCTCGGAATCTTTTCAAATTCGAATTGGCGGACGTATTTGTGCCCGTTCGGGCTGAAGTGGTAGTTGGCATACTGATGCACCCCCAGGTTAAACTCCGCCCCGTGCTGGATAACCGTTTCATCCAGCGAAGACAACAGCACGTGGTTGTCGGCATCCAGTTGAGGAACAGGACAAACCAACAGTCCGTGGTACTTACGGGTATTACAATCTACAATGGTGCTGGAATGATAGGCGCCTCCCCGGTTGGTTCTCAAAATTTCCCTTTTCAAAGATTCTTCCAAATTTATAAGAAGCGTTTTGTCAAATTTTAGGTATCCCATATCCTTTTATTTTTACATTTTGAAAGACGAAAAGTACAACAAATTATTATATTACGCAAAAAATAAAACACATTTTTTCGATTTTTGACTAAATTTGCGGAGTCAAAACGGCAAACCATGAAAATGGAAGTAAAAAAAATACGTTACGCCTTGCTATTCCCAACGTTATTAATCCTCCTTTTTTGGCTGACTTTCCTGCTGGAACATGGATTGGGAATGGATTGGCGGCACTGGGGAATATTTCCGCGGGCGCTTTCCGGGTTGCGGGGAATCCTCACCGAACCTTTTATCCATTCCAACCTGAAGCATTTGTTTTCCAACACAGTTCCACTCCTGATTTTAGGGTGGTGTTTATTTTATTTCTATAACGAAATCGGGTTTGCGGTTGTTCCGTCCGTATGGCTTCTATCCGGCTTTCTGACATGGCTTATCGGGCGGGAATCGTGGCATATCGGAGCGAGCGGCCTGGTTTTCGCGTTGACCTTCTTCCTCTTTTTCAGCGGGATATTCCGGAGATACATTCCCTTAATGGCAGTATCGTTGCTGGTTGTTTTCCTGTATGGCAGCACCTTATGGAATATGTTCCCGATAGCCGAAATCGTCGATCCGCGCATCTCGTGGGAAGGGCACCTGTCGGGCGGGATAGCCGGCGGAATCTGTGCCGTGCTGTTCCGGAAATACGGGCCGCAAAAACCGGCGGAGGAAAGCGAGGATAATGAAGAGGGGCAGGAGGAACCGGAGGAAGGGCAGCCGGGTTAACCGATTAATACATGCAGGTATTCCCAGCTAAGCATGCCGGCGAAAAATACGATTGTGAAGAAAAATAACCGGGTAACCCATTTCTTCTGCGAAAAAGTAAAAAAATAAGACATCAGGAATGACGCGGGAATATACAGTACCGACAACCATTCGCTTTCCCATTTGTCCTGGAAAACGAAGGCGGCGAAAACAAGCAGCGTAAAAAGATACATGTAACCCAAAACAGACACCGCTTTCATCTTTTCCATGCTTCCCGACACGAAGATTTTCACCCCGGAAAGGATAAAGAGAAACGCCAGAAAGCCGGAGAGTACCCCTTTTTTCACGCTGAAATTGACCAATTGCAGTTTCCCGAAATCAACCGGGTGGGGGAAACTTCTTACAAAAAGGCTCAAATCGTCCCGGTAAACACTCCAGGTAAAGAGGAACAGGTAAATCATCAGAAAGCCGGCGACCCCGGCAAAGAACGTCCGGAGGTTGAGGCTTTTGAACAGGTACATCCCGTACCAGAACAGCGGAAAGAAAAGAAGCAACGGCCCCCAGATAAAACTCCCCACGGTCAGTAACAGCGAAATGTCGAACGCATAGAGCTGTGTGTCCGCTTTCTGGTGGGTGGCGAACAGAAAGAAAAAGGCAAGGGCGATGATCAGCGCCGAAAGAGCGCTTTCGAGGCTGTAAAAACACAGGGGATTTGTCCCCGTAAACAGGAGGTAAAAAAACGCCGGCAGCAGGGTGCGCTTCCGGATAAAGACAAAGGTCGTGTTGAGGTGCAAAAGGAATAGCGCCAGGACGATGTGAATGACTGTGATACTCCAGAAGACCGGCGATTTCCAGTCGCCGGTGACGAATCGCACGGCAATGAAAAAGAGGATCACGACAACCAGCAACAACGGACTGTAGATAAAATTTTTATGTGCTTTTTTCAGGTCCATAGATCCGAGCCGATGTCTTTGCGGTAATATTTCCCTTCGAAATGAATCCGTTCCGCATTTGCGAGCGATTGTTTCACGGCTTCCTTCGCGTCCTTTCCGTACGAACTGACGGCGATGACCCGTCCGCCGCCGGTGACGACGGCATCGCCTTCGGCTACCGTCCCGGCGTGAAACAGCAGGCTGCCCTTCACCTCCTCCAGTCCGGTGACCGGCTTCCCTTTTTCGTAGTCCTCCGGATACCCTCCGGAAACCAGCATGACGGTCGCCGCACTTCGTTCGCTGATTATTAATTCCTTCTCCGAGATGTTCCCGCAGGCTATCCCTTCCAGCAGGTCTACAAAATCCGATTCGATCCGGAGCATCACAACCTCTGTCTCGGGATCGCCCATCCGGCAATTGTATTCGATAACCACCGGCTCGTCGTTCACATTCATCAGCCCGGCGAAAATGAAGCCTTTGTAGTCAATGCCTTCCTTTTTCAATCCTTCGATTGTGGGGATGACGATGCGTTCTTCTACCTTTTTCATAAACGCTTTCCCGGCAAACGGGACGGGACTCACAGCGCCCATGCCACCGGTGTTCAGCCCGGTATCGCCTTCGCCAATCCGTTTATAATCTTTGGCTTCGGGAAGAATCTTGTAGTTCCGTCCGTCCGTCAGGATGAACACCGAACATTCGATGCCGGAAAGAAATTCTTCGATGACCACCGTCCGTCCGGCGTCTCCAAAACGGCCGTTCAGCATGTTCTGCAACTCTTCCGCCGCTTCTTCCGGACGGTCGATAATCAATACGCCCTTGCCGGCTGCTAATCCGTCGGCTTTCAGGACGTAAGGCGCCGCCAGGGTTTGGAGGAACGCGATCCCCTCCGGGAGATTCTCCCGGGTTATGCTTTTGTATTTTGCCGTCGGAATACGGTGGCGCATCATAAATGCCTTGGCAAAATCTTTGCTTCCTTCCAGTTGCGCCCCCCGTTGCGACGGCCCGATAACGGCGATGCGCTTCAGCGCGGGGTCTTTTTGGAAAAAATCGTAAATCCCTTTGACCAAAGGATCTTCCGGACCCACAACAACCATATCGATGGCATGATTCAGGACAAAGGTTTTCAGTCCCTCGAAGTCGGTCGCCGCGAGGGGTACGTTCGTGCCGAGCGACCCGGTGCCGACATTTCCGGGCGCGATGTACAGTTTTTGTGTCTTCGGACTTTGTTTTATTTTCCATGCCAGCGCGTGTTCTCTTCCGCCGGATCCTGTTAGTAGAATATTCATTGCTTTCTGTTTTTTTTTGTGCAAATTTTTGTGCAAAAGTACGAATCTTTGTTTGCTATTGAAACAACATCGGTACAAACTTCGTTAAATAGATTCGCCAATTTTTCCAGATATGCCCTTCTCCCGTTTCGCAGTAGAGGTATGGGTATTGATTTTCGTCGAGTTTTCGCCGGAAATCGACGTTGGCCTGATAGAGGAAATCGGTGTTCCCGATCGCGATGTAATAGCATTTCGGTTTTTTGGCGAATTGCACCTTCAGTTTTTCACCGGTATTTTGAAACACTTCGGACGTCACCTCGCCGCGCGGCTCGATAACGGCGGAAAACAGCCCGACATAGTCGAACAGGTCGGGGTATTGCTTGGAAATATGCATCGAGCGGAAGCCGCCCATTGAAAGGCCGGCGATGGCACGGCAGGCTTTGTCTTTTTTCACCCGGTAATTGCTTTCGATGAAACGGATTATATCGGGAAATGCCGCTTCGAAGCGCCCGTCCATCAAGGTTGTTCCGGCGAACGAGGGGCGGACGAGTCCTTCGGACGATTCGCCCGGCGCGGCTTCCTGTCCGGCGTTGCAGTTCGCCATCACCACGATCATCGGTTGCGCCCTGCCGAGCGCGATCAGGTTGTCCAGAATCTGCGACGTCCTGCCCAGCGCAATCCAAGCCTCTTCGTCGCCGCCGGCGCCGTGAAGCAGGTAGAATACGGGGTATTCCGCCCCGCCGGATTCATATCCCGGAGGGGTATAAACGGTTAAGCGGCGGTTCATCTCCAATCCCGGACTGTCGTACCAGCAGCGGGTGACCGCGCCGTGGGGAACGGCATTGACTTTGTAAAGGTCGGCCTGCCCGCCTCCGATAAGGAAGGTGCTGGTGACCGAGGCGACGTCCCGTATCTGGTGAACATTGGCGGGATCGGTCACTTTCACGCCGTCGATGCGGAACGAATAGCTGTAAAGTTCGGACGGCAAAGGTTCGGGCGTCGTGTATTCCCAGACGCCCTGCGCGTTTTTCGTCATTTCGACCGTCCCCTGACTGTCCTGCTGTTCCCCCGCCGGGAAGAAATCGCCGGTGAGTTCGATTTTCAGGGCATGCGGTGCATTTAAGCGGAAAGAGACCCGGTAGTCGTTGTGAATTTCGGGCGATACGACCTCCTGTCCGCCCCACAAGGCTTGTTGCGCAAATATTGCTGTGCCTGTCAACAGCAAAATGGCTGGAATAGCTGTTTTTTTCATTTATTTATTTGTTGAAAATTATTGATTGTCCTCAACGGATATGGATTTATGTGTGCTTTTGGCAAGGCAAAGGTATGATTTTTATTGCATAAGGCAAAAAGGGAGGGAACAGGACAGGGCATTTAATTTTTGAGGCGCGTTATTAAATTAGGTGGAAAAAGGAGGTTTTTTGCGCTACGCGGAAGCGGAGGACAGAATGAAACGGCGGCGCAGCCGCTTTTATCATTTGCGATGCATAAGACACGGCATCCTGCGCCCCACACGACCCTGAAAGGGTCGAATATGAGTAACCCCGGGTGCAAACCCGGGGCGGAGGAATCCCGCCTGTCCATACAACCCGGAACGGGTTGAATAATATACGCGGTTATTCGACCCCTGCGGGGTCGGGTGTAGGGGGGCATGTTCTCCCCGGGTTGTCACCCGGGGTTACTCATATTCAACCCTGCGGGTTGGCGGCGCCGCCAGACGCCGTTTCAGGGCAACCTGGAAAACGCCCCAGCGAAGTTTTTGCGCTTTCCATGTATCCTGGAAAACGCCCCAGGGAAGTTTTTATGCTTTCTATGTATCCTGGCAAACGTCCCCAGGAAGTTTTTACGAAACCGGAAGTTCCAAAACTTCTTCAGAACGTTTCC
>JAIRSN010000180.1 GCA_031255425.1 Dysgonamonadaceae bacterium | reverse complement strand
CCTGCGACACGGTCGTGCCGGGTGGTAAACATCAGGTTTTTAAACTTGTGGCTCTCATCGACAAAAATATGGTCGATACCCATTCGCTTGAAATCCACCGTATCATCGGTGCGGTTTTTAATTTGTTCGGTCAGTGTTTTTATTTTTGTTTCGAGGTTTTGTTTGCGTTTTTCCACGCCCCGCATCATTCCGTAAGACACTTCTTCCTCCTGATTTTTCAGTACTTCCAGATTCTCATCCACGCTTTGGAGTTCCTTTTCGAGTATTTGCTTTTGGATTTCGGGCGATTGGGGTATGGCCGCAAACTGTTCGTGCGTCAGAATTACGCAGTCCCATTTGTTGTTTTTAATCTCGTTGAACAGTTTTGCCCTGTTTTCGGGGGAAAAATCCGCCTTTTCGGGATAAAGTATTTTGGCGTTGGGATAGGCGGTTTTGAACGTGTTGGCAATTTCGTGGACATTGGCTTTCAGCCCGATAATCATTGGTTTATTAACTAATCCCAAACGGCTCATTTCCATTGCGGCGCAACACATGACAAGGGTTTTGCCCGCGCCTACCTCGTGGTCGCATATCCCGCCGTTGTTCTGCTTCAACATCCATATTGCATCTTTCTGGCTTGGATACAGGTCGGGGATGCCCAACGCTTTCAAGTCCAATCCGGGAAAGGACTGGTGTGCGCCTTCGTATTTTGGGCGCACAAAACAGTTGTATTTTTTGTTGTAAAGATTGGTCAGCCGGTCTTTAAATTCGGGGGATTGCAGTTTCAGCCATTCGGAAAAACCGTTTCTTATTGTGTCAATCTTGCTGTTTGCCAACTGTATCTTCTCGCCGTCGGGGACTTTTATCTTTTTCGGGTAGCCGTCATCGCCAATAACTTCCTTTTCCTTTGAGATTTTGGGCGTGGTGTTATGCAGGGCATGTTTCATCAGTGCCAGTCCGTCATAACGGCGAAACTCGCCTTTCACGCAGTATTTGTCGGTAATGTTGGCGTTACTTCGCTCTGCATGGACGGAAAACTCGTCACGGCTTTCGGTAAAGTGAACGGTGGCGTTTACGTCGAAAAGGCAGGAGGCATATTTGCTGTAAATGCCCTGCGGTATCCACCGCTCGCCGAAGTTAAAGTCTAATTCTTCAAAGGTAATGTCGCGGGGCTTGGCGTCCTGCAAGGCTTTGAGCGATTCTTCCATTTCAAGGCGGTGGTCGCTTTGGCGGTTTTCGGTGAGGAACGCTGTGACTAATTCCGCTTTGGCTACCACGTTGCCGGATATGAATTTGTCAGCCGTTTCGTATGCACGCACAAGCGGATTGTAGTAAATCCGTCCCTGTAAGTCATCCCTCATTTCCTCACGGCTTTTTTCCGGTAAGAGGGACAGCATGTATTCGGTATCGACCTTTCCAAACTTGTTGAGCGAAGCGGACAAGGCTTCCAGTGAATTGTCTGCCTGTTTGATTTCGTTGGGATTAAACGCTACCGGCTGATTGAAGATGTCGGATTTAACAGCTTTCCCGTCTTTGAAGCGTTCCAAAGAAAGGATTTCCTGTCCGCCTGCATCCATTTTGATTAAATCGAGGTTTTTACGGTCGTTCAAGTTTCCATAACGGCGGGTAAAGTTGTCGTAATGTTCGTTGAGCGATTGGCGTAAACCGGCGTTTTCCTGCTGTTCCGTTGCCTCATAATTATATAAGGCGTGGTAAGTGTCGCGGATTTGAATGTACTGTTTTGCTTTTTGCTCCTGCAAGGGATTTAACTGTAATGCTTTGAAAACGGCATCTTCGCGGTAACGTTCCTGCAACACGCCTGCCTGCCCGTTCTGATCCATCACCAGCGAACCTTGCTTGTGGTGTTCCTGCAAAATACCGGAGTAAGGGCGCGGTTTTTCCAACTCTTGCCGCTGTTTTTCAAGTTCTTCTTTCCGGGCGTCGAATACGGGATACACAAAATCGGAATTTACAGAGTTTGCAGGGGGATTGGCTATTTGAGGCTGTGAAAACAGGTCTAACTGCCGCAGATTGGCGGCGGGGAGTGATTTTTTCCTTTTCCTGGAGGTGTTCAACTGCCTGCGTTCTTCTTCCGGGAAGCCGAAGAGGTCGTAGAGCGACATGACAGGCTGTACGGTATGCTGTTCCGCTTTGGTTTGCGTTACGGTAGCGGTTTGCTTTTCCTTGTTCCCAAATTCTTTTTCATCGGGAGACCGGTGGTCTTCAACGGCTTGCCAAAACAGGTCGGGATCGTCGGGATAAGCTCTTTCTTCCCTGTCAAGGTTGGCGGCGCTTTTCCTTGCGGGGGATTCTTCAAGGCCGCCGCTTTCTGAAAAAAGGTCGCCGAAGCCGAGCCGGTTTTCTTCCCGGTTGAGCATGGCTGTACTTTTCTTTTCCCGCTCAAAATATTCCCGTGCAAGCAAGTTTTCTTCCGGCTTTTCCCTGTTTGCGGTCATGTAGGGGCGTTCGGCGACAAATTCGTCCCATTTACCCTCTCTGACGGCTTTGACGGCCGCTTCGATTTCCGCAAAATCCTCTGCCGTCATTTGATTGTTATAGCCGTCAGGTTGGGGCAGGTTCAATTCTTTGGATGTTGCAATGGCATTGCTTTCGTACAGTTTCCGGTTTAAGTTTTTTGCAAAATCGGCAGTCAGCGCGTTGAGCATGTCGGCGGCAATGCCCGCCGCGCCACCCTCGTGGGTATAAATCAGTCCGGGCTTGCCGTACAGGTCTTTCCCAACAAAGGATTGGGTTTGTACAATATGGCCGGTGTCGCGGAAATAATTATTGATATTGATGCCGTTGGAAAGCGTACGGCTTCCGACAAATGCCTGTTCTTCGGTAGTGAATGATGCTTTGCTACTATTTTTTTGCAGAATGATTAAATCGCTTCCCACCTCCGTACCCGCGTTGTCAGTCATCAGGTTATTGGGCAGGCGGATGGCTGAAACAAGATTTGTCCTGTTCATCAGCCACCTGCGTATCGGCTCGTTTTGCGGACTGTTCATTACGCCCTGCGAAGTGATGAATGCCAACACGCCACCCTCGCGCAATGTTTCCACACCATTAAGAAAGAAATAGTTATGCACTTTTTGCGTCGCCTGCAGCTTGGTCTGGTCCTGGCTGTTGGTAAAGGCGGGGTCGAAAACCCGCACGTCGCCGAAAGGGATATTACTTGCAATCACGTCGAATTGATTGTCGGGGCGGTTTTCGATTTCTTCAAAGCCGCGAATATGGATTTTGTCATTGGGGTGCAGGTGAGAAAGGACTTTGCCGGTGAGCAGGTCTTTTTCAAATGCGGTGGCTTTGATTGTGAGAAATGAATTTCTGAATGTATCTACAAATGCGCCGTTGCCTGCCGACGGCTCTAAAAAGTTTTGCGGAGTAATGCCGCTGGTTTTCAGCGTGTCTGAAATTGCCCTCACCGCTTCGGACGGCGTGTAAAACGCTGTCAGAATGGAATTTTTTAAACTGTCGAGATACTGCCTGTATTCCCTCTCGTTCTTGGAATTGTCGCGGATGAGTTTGTGCAAATCTGCCACCATCGGGAACATATCCAGTTCGGAGTTGTTCCAGTATGCCCTGTCTTTTTCCGTTTGAGCGGATTTAAGGATACATTTTATCCCGCCGAAACCGCAGTATTTTTGCAACGCGGCGTGTTCTTCGCCGGTTGCCTGCCGTTTTTCCCTGTCGAGTATAAAGGCGATTCTTATTGCCTCAATATTTGCCGCTAAATGTGCCTTTTTGTTAAATGCCATTTTCCAAACAGATTAAAACCGTTCCTGTCAATTCAGTGTATAACAGCTCGTATTCGGGCGAATACGCAAAGTCGTCTGAAAGGGAGTATTTGGAGAAAACCGCTTCACATTCGGGCAGAAGGCGGATTGCCCACAGGGGCGCGACGGCTTCGGGGACTTCGGTAGAAAACTCGTTCCAAAGAATGTTTTTCAAGGTGTCGTACTTGGAAAAATGCAGTCCGGCAAACAGGGTTTCGTTTGCCCAGTGCACGGCTGCAATCGGCGTCCCGCCGTTTTTTATGACATCGGCGTAAATGTCGAGCGCCGCCTGATGACGGGCGGCGATAAATTTTTCATCGGAAAGAAGTTGAGGGTGGCTTTCACGAAGAAAATCTACCAACAACAGGCGGAAATACGACAAGTCCGCAGGGATGTTTTTACTGTTCATGTCTTTTGTAATTTGGATTGAACAGCAAAGTTGATGATAATTTCAGGCAGATTTTATGCTATTCGCGTAGATGGCAGGGGTTTGCCGTATGGTGGCAGGGGTTGGCAGAATGTCTGATAATCAAATATAAATTTTTATTTATATTTTTAATGTGAATATCCAATTTATCAAGAAAACTGAATTCATCCTGACAGTTTTGACGATTGTATGTACTCTTTTTAATCTGTGTGCGGGTGATATAACGACTCTCCAAATACCCGTTGCAAGGATAATAAGTGAGGTAATTTCCCGTCATTTGCTCTCGGGTGGAATGTGACGTGCGAAACATTTGCCGAATTTGAAATTCATTTTGT
>JAIRSN010000172.1 GCA_031255425.1 Dysgonamonadaceae bacterium | reverse complement strand
CAAATGGTAACAAAAACCTGTTTTCGGGACAGTCCCAAAAACGTGAATGATAACTCCAACATGATTTCTGGACAGTCCCAAAAACGCAAATGAGTACTCCAAGATGATTTCGGGATAGTCCCAAAAACGCAAATGAGTACTCCAACATGATTTCGGGACAGTCTCAAAAACGCAAATGTTGACGCCAACACGTTTTCGGGACAACCCGGAAAGCGGCAGCGCCGCCGCCAAAAAGAAAAATCAGGCTGCGCCGCCATCCGTAAATGATATTTTTCGTATCTTTGGCCATATTTTTTAAACGGATTTAGGAAGACGTCATGGCAAGAAGCAAACCAGTAGCAGCAAAGAAAAACGCAAGCAATTTATTTTCAAGAAGTAAAACTTTTATCAAGAGGAACGAAACACATTACATCACCGGACTGATTCTGTTGATCATAGCCGTTTATGCCATCCTCTCAATGATCTCGTTCTTTTTCACAGGAGCCGCCGACCAGAGCAAAATCGAAGGACTTTCGTTGTTTCACCGCGAAGCCGTTCAGGGAATTGAAAACTGGACCGGGATGCGCGGCGCCATCTTAAGCCATATCCTGATGAACGAATGGTTTGGCATTTCATCCTTTTTCCTGTTGCTTTTCCTGGTTTTTCTCGCCCTGCGCCTGATGAAAGCAAAATACTTCCACCTGTTGCACGACTTTATCATTTGCGCTGTGTTGACCATCGGCTTGTCAGTCGCCCTGGAGTTCTTTTTGGGCAACATCCTCCGGGAGACAGCGTTCCTCATCGGCGGGAAACACGGGTCTTTCCTCTCCAACTGGCTGGTTACGAATCTGGGGACACCCGGAACGCTGCTGATTATCCTCCTGTTCTTGGTCATTGCAATGGCGCTTATCACGCCCAAGACGATTCCCTTCCTGATTCGCCTGACAGCGAAAAAAGCGAAAGCCAACGTCAGCGAAAAACCCCTTCCGGTTGAAAGAGAGTACGCCTTTCCGGAACCGGTCGAGCGCATCGAAGCCGCGGACGAACCGGAAGAAACCAACCGGGAGATGATCATCGACGTGCCGGTCGACGACGATATAGCCGAGCCGGATGAGCCGGCAACGGAGACGCCGGTGGCAATTCCCCTGCGTCAACCGAAAAGCGGCGACGAGGACGAAGACGACGACCTGATAGCAAAATTAGGTCCCTACGACCCGACGTCAGACCTGTCGCACTACCGGTTTCCCTCCTTAGACCTGTTGGAAAAATACGAAACAGGCGATACGCAGGTCAATTACGAGGAACAAAACGAAAACAAAAACCGCATCATCAAAACGCTCGAACATTATAATATCCGGATAAAATCCATTAAAGCCACGGTCGGACCGACCATTACCCTGTACGAAATCGTTCCCGAAGACGGCATCCGGATTTCGAAAATAAAGAACCTGGAGGACGACATCGCAATGAATCTGTCGGCCACCGGCATCCGGATCATCGCCCCCATGCCCGGCAAAGGCACCATCGGGATTGAAGTCCCCAACAAAGACGCCAAAATAGTTTCGATGTACTCGATTATCGGCTCCCGGAAGTACCGCGAATCGAACTGCGAGTTGCCGATTGCCCTGGGAAAGACCATCACCAACGAGGTGTTTATGGTCGACCTGACGAAAATGCCCCACTTGCTGGTCGCCGGCGCAACCGGGCAAGGGAAGTCCGTGGGATTGAATGCGGCGATTACTTCCTTATTATACAAAAAACATCCGGCGGAACTGAAGCTGGTCCTGGTCGACCCCAAAATGGTCGAGTTCAGTATCTATTCGTCAATCGACAAGCATTTTTTGGCGAAATTGCCGGACGCAGAGAAACCCATCATCACCGACTTTACCAAAGTGATTTACACCCTGAATTCCCTGACGAAAGAAATGGACGACCGGTATGAATTGCTGGAAAAAGCCGGCTCCCGGAATGTAAAAGAATACAACGAAAAGTTTATCAACCGCCGCCTGAATCCACTGAAGGGACACCGGTTTATGCCTTACATCGTAGTTATTATCGACGAGTTCGGCGACTTGATCATGACGGCGGGCAAGGAAATAGAACTTCCGATTGCCCGGATCGCACAAAAAGCGCGCGCCGTCGGGATTCACATGATTATCGCGACGCAACGCCCGACAACAAACATCATCACGGGAACAATCAAAGCGAACTTCCCGGCACGGATCGCCTTCCGGGTAACGTCGATGATCGACTCGCGCACAATTCTGGACGGAAGCGGCGCCAATCAACTGATCGGGCGGGGCGATTTGCTGTTCTTCCAGGGCAGCGATATGACGCGGGTGCAATGCGCGTTTGTCGATACGCCCGAAGTCGACCGGATCGCCAAATTCATCGGAAGCCAGCAGGGTTATCCCACAGCCCACGAACTTCCCGAATATACGGGAGTGGAGGAGAATGCGGAGAAACCGGGGGCGGTGAATTTATCCAACAAAGATCCGCTGTTCGAAGAAGCCGCCCGCTTGATTGTCATTCACCAGCAAGGGTCAACGTCATTGATTCAGCGCAAGTTCAATATCGGCTACAACCGCGCCGGCAGGCTGATGGATCAGTTGGAAGCCGCCGGAATTGTCGGGCCGACCCAGGGAAGCAAGCCGCGCGACGTCTATGTCCCGGATGAGTACCAGTTGGAAAAAGTTTTAGCATCAATCCCGTAAAAAAGAAAAAAGATGAAAAGAATATGCATAATCAGTTGCCTGTTTTTGGCTTTCCCGGCTTTTGCCCAGAAGGATGCCAAAGCAAAAGAATGGTTGGACAAATCGTCCGGCGCCTTCGGTAAAGCCGGCGCCCTGTCGGTCGATTTCACCCTGAACATCAAAGATGTATCCAACAAAGTAGCCGAAAGTTTCGACGGGACCATCGACCTGAAAGACACCCGGTTTCATTTGAATGTACCGGAAATGGAAACCTGGTTCGACGGAAAAACGCAGTGGGTGTTGCAGAAAGTCTGGGACGAAGTGAATGTCTCCGAACCCACCGCCCAGGAAGCGCAGGCGCTTAACCCGGCGGTGATTTTCAGTATTTATAAAAAAGGATGCAACTACCAATACCGGGGCGAAAAGACGGACATCAAAGGACGGAAAGTGCAGGAAGTCGAATTAATGCCCCAGGCGAAAAAGAGTGATATGGAGAAAATCGTGATGCAAATCGCCCCCGGTGACTTTCTGCCGGTGAAAATTCATATTTTCTATAAAAACAAACTGGAGAATATCATCCATATCAATCAGTACCGGAAAAATCCGAACCTGCCGGACAGCGTATTTGTGTTTGATAAAAAGAAATATCCGAACGTAGAAATAATAGATTTAAGATGAAAGAAAAAGTAAAATGCCTGATTATCGGTTCAGGCCCGGCGGGATATACGGCCGCCATTTATACCTCCCGCGCTAATTTATCGCCGGTTTTGTACGAAGGAATGCAACCCGGCGGACAGTTGACCATTACCACCGAAGTTGAAAACTTTCCCGGCTATCCCGATGGGGTTTCGGGATTCGACATGATGGAAGAGTTGAAAAAGCAAGCCTTGCGGTTCGGCACGGATGTCCGCAACGGGGTCGCTACCGCCTGCGACCTGTCGAAAACACCGTACAAGGTCACCATCGACGGAAAAAAGGAAATAGAAACGGACGTCCTGATTATCTGTACCGGGGCTGCCGCCAAGTTTCTGGGATTGCCCGACGAACAGAAATACATGGGGCGGGGCGTTTCCGCCTGTGCCACCTGCGACGGATTCTTTTACCGCAAAAAAGTGGTCGCCGTTGTGGGCGGCGGCGATTCGGCGTGCGAAGAAGCCCTCTACCTGGCGGGCTTGGCAAGCAAAGTCTACCTGATTGTCCGGAAAAATTACCTGCGGGCTTCGCAGATTATGCAGGACCGGGTGCTGTGCCATCCGAAAATCGAGGTGCTGTTTAATACAAACACCGCCGGACTGTTCGGAGGGGAGTTTGTAGAAGGCGCCCACCTGATCCGGTTCAAAGGGGAAGCCAACGAGGAACGCAGGGACATTGCCGTCGACGGTTTCTTTTTGGCCATCGGGCACCAGCCCAATTCAGACCTGTTCAAGCATTTCATTGACACCGACGAAAACGGTTACATCAAAACTCTCTGGGGCACGGCGAAAACCAATTTGCCGGGCGTTTTTGCCGCGGGCGATGTGGCGGATTCCAATTACCGGCAAGCGGTGGTTGCGGCGGGAAGCGGTTGCATTGCCGCCATCGAAGCCGAAAAATATTTAAATACGACAGGAACATATCGACGCGCCGGAGGGTTGGAAGCGGTTGGGGGCGCAGCCCCCTTTATTATAGGGGCAGCTCATTTAATCAAATGAAACAAGAAACTATTACGAATGAAAAAGATCATACTAACCCTTATCGGTTTACATTTTTACACGATGGCATTCTATGCTCAGGAAAAGGCAGACAGCATCCCGCTCCGGTTGCCGGCAGCGGACACTGAATTTTCCCTTGAACAGTTGATTTTGCCTGCGTCGCTGGTTACCGCCGGGACATTCGGGCTGGGAAGCAACCGGGTAAAAGCCCTCAACCGGAATATCAAAGACAAAGTAGCCGGATTCCGTTCCCATTATACGCAAGCGGATGATTACATTCAGTACCTGCCCGTCATTTCCGTTTATGGATTAAGCCTTGCCGGGGCAAAGCCGAAGCACGATTACATCGACCGCACGCTGATTATCGCCGCGTCTTACCTGTCGATGGGGATTATGGTGAACAGCATGAAATATTCGATTTGCTCCGCCCGCCCGAATTCCAGCAGCCGGAACTCTTTCCCGTCCGGCCATACCGCCACCGCTGTTATGGGGGCGGAGCTGGTCCGGAAAGAATACCGCGACGATTCGCCGTGGTACGGAATCGCTGCCTATTCCGTTGCCACCGGCATCGGGTTGATGCGGATTTACAATGAGAAACACTGGATGACGGACGTTTTCGCCGGCGCCGGTGTGGGCATCCTGAGCGCCCGGATCGGCTATTGGTTGCTGCCCTTCAACCGGCGGTTGACCGGACGCGGAAAAGCCGCCGGTTCTCAATTCGCCGTGGCGCCTTTTTATACGAAGCAACAGGGAACGGGTATCGGACTGTCGTACCGGTTTTAAGTCGCTCCGCCTGAGCGCCCGGATCTGCGGAAAGGCAGATTCGGAAAAAGAAATGGAACATATATCAAAAAAATGAGTACCTTTACGGCACAAAAAAAACATACAAAATCATTTCATATTATGGCACATCTGCATAGATCTGTCCCCGATTACGTCTTTGAGGCGAGTTGGGAAGTGTGTAATAAAGTTGGAGGCATTTATACCGTTTTATCTACCCGGGCTAAAACTCTTCAGACGTATTTCGATGACAAACTTATTTTTATCGGTCCCGACTTGTGGAAAGAAAAAGAAAATACGGAGTTTATTGAAAACAAGTCCGTATTGAAAGCCTGGCGGAAGCACGCGGCGGGGAAGGAAAACCTGAGCGTGCGGACCGGTTATTGGAACATTCCGGGCAAGCCGGTTGTTATCTTAGTTGATTTCACTCCGTTTTTTGAGAAGAAAGAGGCGGTTTACTATTGGATGTGGGAAAAATACAGGATCGATTCGACCCCTGCTTATGGGGATTACGACGAAGCCTGCCTGTTTGCCTATGCAACCGGTTTGGTAATCGAGAGCGTCTATTCTTTTTTTCAACTGCGGGAGAAAAAGGTCGTTGCGCACCTCAATGAATGGATGCTGGGAATGGCGCTGCTGTATCTTCACGGCAAGGTTCCCGGAATAGCGACTGTTTTTACTACGCACGCCACCTCCATCGGGCGGTCGATCTGCGGAAACGACAAGCCGCTCTACGGCGAGTTTGCCAATTACGACGGCGACCAGATGGCGGGCGAATTGAATATGACCGGAAAACATTTCCTCGAAAAACAAGCCGCCCATTACGCCGACTGTTTCACGACGGTCAGCGAAATCACCGGAAGGGAGTGCGAACAGTTGCTGGGGAAGAAGCCGGATATTATCACCCCGAACGGGTTTGAACCCCGCTTCGTCCCGAATGAAAAAACGTTTGCCGCCAAACGGGAAGCCGCCCGGAAAGCATTTATCACGGTCGCCGAACAGTTGACCGGCGCCTCGATTCCGGATCACGCCTTTCTGCTGGCAACCAGCGGCAGGTACGAATACAAAAACAAGGGCATCGACGTCTTTATCGAATCCATGCACCGGATCAAGCAGGCGCATCCCAAGCGGTTTATCCTTGCTTTTATACTGGTTCCCGCCTGGATCAACGGTCCGAGGAAGGATTTGCAGGAACGGTTGGAACAGAAACTTCCCGCCGCTGCTCCGTTGCCGTCCCCGTTCGTTACGCACGAACTGGTCGATCCGTATTCCGATAGCGTTTGCCGGTACTTGTACCACCTGAATTTTATGAATCAGGACAACGACAATATGAAAATTATTTTTGTCCCTTCCTATTTAAATGGGAACGACGGCATTTTTAATAAATCCTACTACGACTTGCTGACCGGGCTGGACGGAACGGTTTTCCCTTCCTATTACGAGCCGTGGGGATACACGCCACTGGAAAGCATCGCTTTTCATGTTCCGACGATTACAACCAACCTGGCGGGATTCGGCGTGTGGGCGGAACAGGAAACGACGGGCAACGCGCTCTCCGGCGTAAAAGTGCTGGAACGGACGGAGGACAATTATTTTGAAGTTGCAGAAGAGATTAAAGATACGATTCTGCAACATTCCGAGAAGTTCGGCCCGGAGCAAACCGAACGGCTGCGGAAGGCTGCTTTCGCTTTGTCGGAAAAGGCTTCCTGGTCTTATTTTATCCGGTATTACCTGGATGCCTACGAGATAGCTATTACTAAAAAACAAAAGAAATAAATACAATCATGGTAAAAATCAAAGCAAATTATGCAAATGAACCGGTTTGGAGAGAAGGAAATATTCAGTCTAAACTGCCGCAAGAGTTGAAAATCCTGGACGAAATCGCTCACAACTTATGGTGGGTGTGGAATTATGAAGCCATCGAACTGTTTGTGGCCATTGATAAAAATCTCTGGAGCGAAACGGAAGGGAATCCGGTATTGCTTTTACAGCGCCTTTCCTACACCCGTTTGGAAGAGATCACCCAAGATCCTTCGCTTATGGACGCGATCCGGTCTGTTTATGCCAAATTCCGCGCTTATATGGACGAACCCGCAAGCGCCGCCATACCTGGCATCGCCTATTTCAGCATGGAATACGGGTTGACCAATGTCCTGAAAATCTATTCGGGCGGACTGGGCATCCTTGCCGGCGATTATATCAAGGAAGCCAGCGACATCCGCGCCGACTTGACGGCTGTCGGGCTCTTGTATCGTTGCGGGTATTTTACGCAGTCGCTGTCGATGGACGGGCAGCAAATTGCGAATTACGAACCGCAACGTTTCGACCACCTGCCGATTACGCAGGTGCTGGACGAGAAAGGCAATCCGCTGGTGCTGGAAATCCCGTACAATTCGTTTACCGTGTATTCTTATGTCTGGCAGGTCAATGTCGGGCGCGTCAAGCTGTATTTGATGGATACCGATATGATTCAAAACAGCGAATGGGACCGCACCATCACGGCACAACTGTATGGCGGTGACAACGAAAACCGGATCAAACAGGAATATCTTCTGGGGGTAGGCGGAATCCTGATGCTGAACAAGCTGGGTATCCGGAAGCAGGTCTACCATTGCAACGAAGGCCATGCGGCATTGATAAATGCACAGCGCCTGGTCGATCACATTCAAAACGACAGCCTGAGTTTCGACCAGGCGATGGAAGTAGTCCGGTCTTCCGCCCTGTACACCTGCCACACGCCTGTCCCGGCAGGACACGATTATTTTGAAGAGCCTTTGTTCCAAAAATACATGAGCCATTTCCCGGAACGACTGGGAATCTCCTGGCAGGAGTTTATGGATATGGGGCGCACGAACCCCGGAAGTAACGAGAAATTTTCGATGAGCGTCTTTGCCCTGAACACCTGCCAGGAAGCGAACGGCGTCTCTTTCCTGCACGGCGAAGTTTCCAAAAGGATGTTTGCCCCGATCTGGAAAGGCTATTTCGCACAGGAATCGCATGTCGGATATGTGACCAACGGCGTTCACATGCCCACATGGACGGCTTCCGAATGGCGGAAATTCTATGAGAAATTCTTCGACAAAAACTTCTACAACGACCAGTCCAATCCCGATATATGGAAAAAGATTTACCATGTTCCCGACGATGCGATCTGGGAGGTACGGATGGCTTTGAAGAAGCGCCTGGTCAAATACATCCGCGAATCGTTCAAAGACAACTGGCTGAAAAATCAGGGCGACCCCTCCAAGGTGGTTTCCATCCTCGAAAAAATCAATCCCAACGCATTGCTGATCGGTTTTGGGCGCCGTTTTGCGACGTACAAGCGGGCGCATCTGTTGTTTACCGACTTGCAACGGCTTTCCAGAATCGTGAACAATCCCGATTACCCGGTGCAGTTTATCTATACCGGGAAGGCGCATCCCGCAGATGGCGGCGGACAGGGTTTGATTAAAAATATCGTTGAAATATCCAATCGTCCCGAATTTTTGGGGAAGATTATTTTCCTTGAAAATTACGACATGCGGCTGGCTAAACGCTTGATTTCGGGCGTTGATATTTGGTTGAACACGCCGACCCGCCCGCTGGAAGCGTCCGGAACTTCCGGCGAGAAAGCCGAAATGAACGGCGTGCTGAATTTCTCGGTACTCGATGGCTGGTGGTACGAAGGCTATCGCGAAGGCGCCGGCTGGGCGTTGACCGACAAACGCACGTATGAGAATCAAAATTTTCAGGATCAATTGGATGCCGCCACGATTTATTCGATGCTCGAAAACCAGATTATCCCCCTGTATTACAAGAAAGAGAACAGGGAATATTCTTCGGAATGGGTTCAGTATATTAAAAATTCGATTGCTCAAATAGCGCCCCACTATACGACGAAGCGGATGTTCGACGATTATACCGACCGTTTTTACTCGGTCCTGGCGAGCCGTTCCCAGGCGTTAAGGGCGGACAATTACGCCGTAGCGAAAGAACTCGCTGCCTGGAAAGAGGATACCGCCCAACATTGGGACGAAATAGAACTGGTTTCCATTCAGTACGACGAACGCTTCCGGAGCCTCAATACCGAAGTGGGCGATACTATTTCGGCCCGGATTGTTTTGGACAAGCACAACATCCGGGGCGAATTGGGCTTGGAGATTGTCCAGGTGCATACCGATCTGGGCACGAGCGCCGATTCCGTCCGGGTTTTCCCGGTGGAACTGGAAAAGACCGAAGGGAGCCGCTTGTATTTCAACGTAAACATCACGGCATCCCAGTCCGGCCTGTTCAAATACGGCATCCGGGTATATCCTTCTCACAAAGCCGTCCCGCACCGGATGGATTTTGCTTACGTAAAATGGCTGAACATCTGACGGTGTTTTGAAAGCCGCTTTCCCTTTTTAAAAAACAGTGTATCTTCTCTGCCGGCCGCAAGCGTAGCCCGGGTCGGCAGGGAAGGTTGTTGCGTTTCCGGGATTCCTCCGCAACTGCCCTGCCTGACTGTTCTTTTTTGGCGGCGCAGCCCGTGGGCGGAAGTCACTTTTCAACCGAATTCAAGGTTTTGCCTCGGAGCAAAAGTTATTTTACAACTGAATTCAAGGTTTTGCCTCGGAGCAAAAGTTATTTTACAACTGAATTTAAGCTTTTGCCCCGGGGCAAAAGCTATTTTGCAACTGGATTCAAATTTCCCTATTGCTTCATTAAAAAAAAATAAAAGAGGCTGCGCCTCTGCTCCGGAGCAAAAGCTATTTTACAATCGCTTTCAGGAAAGGTCTTAACAGATTATTGTGATACAGGCGGCTTCCTATCCGTTGCCTTTTTGTATAAAAATAATTGTATCCGAAGTCCGTCGTGCGTTTCGCCTCCGGCAGAGGCTGTTCCACGATCCGGGCGAGGAAGGCGGACAGTCCGCGGCTGAAATCCGTCCGTTTCGCCTCTTC
>JAIRSN010000099.1 GCA_031255425.1 Dysgonamonadaceae bacterium | reverse complement strand
AGCGGCAATTTCTTCGGTATAATCACTTCCCCTGACGTTGTCGATCAAGAGTTTTTCCGTGTTGAGGAGTTCGGAAAACTCCGGCATCAGCGCTGTAATAATAGTCGTTATTTCCGGATAGACTCCCAACAAGTTCCTGTAATCAATAAAAAACTGATAATGCGCTTCGTTGCGCGCGTGGGATAACTTAACGGTCTGTATTTTCATACGTATAAAAAAATTTAATTAATAAATGGTTGATATTCTCTTTTTGCCCTGGGGCGATGTAATGAATTCAGTTGAAAAGTTATTATCTCCCCGGGGCGATGTCATGAATTCAGTTGTAAAGTTATCATCTCCCCGGGGCGATGTCGTGAATTCAGTTGGAAAGTTATCGTCGCCCCGGGGCGATGTCGTGAATTCAGTTGAAAAGTTGACATCGCCGCAAGGAAATGTCGTGAATTCAGTTGGAAAATTATCGTCGCCCTGAAAAAATAATTTAAACACATTAAAAAAATGATTTCCGACACGAGGCAAAAGTGCTATTCTTTGTTGCCGCACGACTGGGATTGCCGTCCGGTGAAAGTTGAAAGAAATTTTTTTGGTGCTGCTTATCATCGTTACAGGGTATTTTTATTCCGTGGTGTTAATTCCGCACAAAAATAAGCAGATTTTTTTAAAAAACAACGGCGCAACTGCTGTTTTTTGGGGGAGGCAGTATCCCTATGCGTAGCAGATACACCGTACTCTTTAAAAATACAAAAGCGGCTGCGCCTCCGCCGCAACCGCTTTTACTTTTTTGATAAGCAATAAGGAAAAAGATTACAGGACAGTCACCCAGCCGTATTTATCCTCCTCGTCGCCATATTGAATCGCCCGTAATTTATTGTAGAGTTTCAGGCAGACCGGACCCGGCGTTCCGTCGCTCGAAAAGACATACGATTTCTTTTCCTCGATGTCGTCGATGCGGGAGACCGGACTGATTACGGCAGCCGTTCCGCAGGCGCCGGCTTCCTCAAACGTGGCGAGTTCTTCCACCGGAACGGGGCGGCATTCGACCCGGATGCCCAACTCTTCTGCCAACACCATCAGGCTTTTGTTCGTAATCGAAGGCAGGATGGAGGCCGACCGCGGCGTAATATAGGTATTGTTTTTGATGCCGAAAAAGTTGGCGGGACCACACTCGTCGATGAATTTCTTTTCCTTCGCATCCAGGTACAACACTGCCGAATAGCCCTTTTCGTGCGCAATTTCCCCGGCAGCTAAGCTGGCAGCGTAATTGCCCCCGATCTTAATCGTGCCGGTACCCTGCGGCGCAGCGCGGTCGAAACTGCGGATGATAATGTAAGGCGTCGGCTTGAATCCGGTTTTGAAATACGGTCCCACCGGGGTGGCAAACACCATAAACAGGTACTCGTTTCCCGGCTTGACGCCCACCTGCGCCGACGTGCCGATCAGCAGGGGACGGATGTAGAGCGATGCACCGCTCTCATAGGGAGGCACAAAGCGTTCGTTCCGTTTCACCACTTCCAGTACCGCCCGCTCAAACATTTCTACCGGAAACTCCGCCATCTTGACGCCCCGGGAAGACGCCTGCAAACGCAAGGCATTGTCGCGCATCCGGAAAATCCGGATTTTCCTGTCCTTCCCCCGGAAAGCTTTCAATCCCTCAAACGCTTCCTGGCCGTAATGCAGGCAGGTACTTGCGATGTGCATCGTCACCTGCTCCGAATCGCTGATTTCCAACTCGCTCCATTTCCCGTTGCGGTAATAAGACCTTACATTATAATCGGTTTTCATGTAACCGAAAGATAATTCCCCCCAATTAATGTCATTCATAATTTCTGTTTTTTAGTTTTTTCGTCCCCAAAGTTAATGTATTGTGCCCGATTTATTAGTATCTTTGCCTTCATTTTACAAAAAAATATGCGTATCGTAAACTTACTGAATAATATTTCTAAGACGGCTTTCTCCTTCGAAATACTTCCGCCCCTCAAAGGAAATAATTTTTCCAAAGTGTGTGCGATTATCGATAAATTACGCGAATTTGATCCCCAATACATCAATATCACGACGCATCACAGCGAAATTATTTACAGGGAAAACGAAGACGGATGGCTGAAAAAAATCAATGTCCGCAAACGTCCCGGCACGGTAGCGATTGCCGCCGCCATTCAGAATGCGTACCATATCCCGGCGATTCCCCATATCATCTGCAAAGGATTTACGAAGGAAGAAACGGAGTATGCGCTGATCGACCTGCAATACCTTGGGGTGACCGACCTGCTCCTGTTGCGCGGGGATGCAAACAAGTTGGAAGCCAACCGGACGGCGCCGGATAAAAGCCACGAACATACCACCGGCCTGATCGGGCAGGTGGTGAATTACAACCGGGGAATCGATTTGGACGGCAATCCGTTCGAAAAACCGGAAACGCCCTTTTCGTTCGGCGTTGCCTGCTATCCCGAAAAGCACGAGGAAGCGCCCAACCTGGATTCCGACATCGCTTTTTTGAAACAAAAGATTGCTTTGGGGGCGGAATACGCCGTCACTCAAATGTTTTTTGATAACCGGAAATATTTCGAGTTTGTCGACCGTTGCCGGAAAGAAGGCATCCGGGTGCCTGTTATTCCGGGGATAAAACCGGTAGTATTCCTCAACCAACTATCCGCCTTGCCGAAGATTTTCCGTTCGGAAATGCCCGAACCGCTGGCAAATGAACTGCGGAAATGCAAAACAGACGACGATGCCAAACAGGTCGGCGTGGAATGGAGTATCCAGCAGTGCAAAGAACTGATAAGCGCCGGCGTGCCGAGCCTGCATTTCTATACCTTAATGGCAACCGACAGTGTAAGGAAAATAGCAAAAGCCATTTACTGACATGTTTTTCAAAAATATCATCGGACAAACAGCCCTCAAGCACCGGTTGACGCAATCGGTGCGGGAGGGTTTTGTTCCACATGCCCGGTTGATTTCCGGCCGCGAGGGAACGGGCGCTTTGCCGCTGGCACTGGCGTACGCGCGTTACCTGCACTGTACCGCCCGGGAGGCGGAGGATGCTTGCGGAACCTGTCCGAGTTGTTTGAAATTCAATAAGCTGTCGCACCCGGATTTGCATTTTGTGTTTCCGATTATCAACAAAAAAGGAAGCAAGGATGCTTTTTGCGACGATTTCCTCCCGGAATGGCGGAAGTTTATCGCCGGAACGCCCTACGCCAACCTGACGGACTGGCTGGAATCCATTGCGGCAGAAAATGCGCAAGGGGTGATTTACGCCCGCGAAAGCAACGAAATCACGCGCAAACTAACGCTCAAAGCCTACGAATCGGATTATAAAATCATGATAATCTGGTTGCCCGAAAAGATGCACGAAACAGCCGCGAACAAGTTGTTGAAACTCTTGGAAGAACCGCCCGAAAAGACCGTCTTCCTTCTGGTATCCGAAGAACCGGAAAGGATTATTACGACGATTCGATCCCGGACGCAGATGCTTACCGTGCCGCCAGTCGCCGCCGAAGACCTGGCGCACGCCCTATCGGAAGAACCCAACGCGCCGGAAGACCTTGATTTTGTGGTGCGCCTCGCCAACGGAAGTTACGGCAAAGCGATGAAAATCATCCATGCCGCAAAAGAAAACGAAGAACACCTGGAACTGTTTATAACAATCATGCGCAATTCGTGGAAAAAGGATGTGCTGAATATGAAAGCGAAAGCAGACCGGTTTGCGTCGATGGGACGCGAGAAGCAGAAAAGTTTTCTGGCGTATGCACAGCGAATGATCCGGGAGAATTTCCTGTACCGCCTGCACATTCCCGAAATTAATTATATGAATCGAAGCGAAACGGCGTTTTCGGACAATTTCCATCCCTATGTATCGGAAAATAATGTCCTTGATTTTATGGACGAACTTGCCGTCGCGGAACGGCACATCGAATCGAACGTCAATCCCCGCATGGTTTTTTTCGATTTATCGATGAAAATAGCCGTATTATTGAAAAAATAAAAGACATGAATTATCAATTATATACAGGTCAATGTTGCCTGAATGCAAAAGGTTGCGGGAGGAGTCAGTGCCGCAAGCTGAATGTGTACAATTGGATGAGCGATATTCCCGAATCCGAGTGGGTTACCGACTATGTCGAAGTCCAGTTCAAGAATACAAGGAAAGGATATTACCTCAACAGCAACAAGATTCCCCTGCGGAAAGGCGATCTGGTAGCCGTGGAAGCCAGTCCGGGACACGACATCGGAAACGTGACGATGACCGGGCAACTCGTTCTCCTGCAAATGAAGAAATACCGTGTCCGTCCCGACGCCGAAGTGAAACGGGTTTACCGGAAAGCCAAATCGACGGATATTGAGAAGTTCAAAGAAGCCAAAGCGAAAGAACACGACACCATGATCCGCTCCCGCAAAATCGCCGAACGCCTGGGGTTGCACATGAAAATCGGCGACGTGGAGTATCAGGGCGACGGCAACAAAGCCATTTTCTACTACATTGCCGACGAGCGGGTCGATTTCCGTCAACTGATAAAGGACCTGGCGGAAGCATTCCATGTCCGCATCGAGATGAAGCAAATCGGAGCGCGCCAGGAAGCGGGACGCATCGGCGGAATCGGTCCCTGCGGCCGCGAACTCTGCTGTTCGGGATGGATTTGTAGCTTCGTTTCCGTTTCTACGGGCGCTGCCCGGTTGCAGGACATTTCGCTCAATCCGCAAAAGCTGGCGGGACAGTGCGCCAAGTTGAAATGTTGCCTCAATTATGAAGCCGACGATTATATGGAAGCGCAAAGCAAATTCCCTTCCCGCGAAATTCCGCTGGAAACAAAAGATGCGGTTTACTACCACTTTAAGACGGACGTCTTCAAGAATCAAATCCAATATTCGACCAGCAAACATATCGCGGCAAACCTGGCGGTCATCTCTTCCGAAAGGGCGTACGAGATTATCAACCTGAACAAGAAAGGACAAAAACCGCCCTGCCTGGATGCGGAAAAAGACAAGGCAAAGCCTCCAAAAGAATACCGCGACATACTGGACGAAAGCGTCACCCGTTTCGACTCCGCGAAGAAAAAGAAAAGGCGGAACCGGAAATCGCCGCACCGTCCGAAGAACCTCAAAAAGAAGGAAAGCAATGAATAAGCATTTCAAAACGGCAAGTTTGGGAATCCTTGCCCTGTTCGTGTCCTGCACGCAGAAAGAAACTTTTTGCGCGTATCATTCTTTCCCCCAGTCCGAATGGGCGCCGGCAGACACCGTCCGGTTTGAAGTTCCCATTTCCGACCATTCGACACTCAACGACATTTATATTGAAGTCAGGAACAACAACGACTATCCCTTCCGCAACCTCTGGCTGTTTGTCGACTACGGGAATCCCGACGGGCAAACCCGTTCCGACACCATCCACGTCGAGTTGGCCGACATTTACGGAAAATGGTACGGCAAAGGAATCAGCCTTTACCATTACTCTTTCCCCTACGAACTAAACGTTCAATATCCCGATACCGGGAAATATGTTTACTCCATCCGGCAGGGGATGCGGGAGAATCCCCTGAAAGGGATTTCGGATGTCGGACTGAAAATATCAAGAAAAGGGGCGATTGAATAACACGTAATTTGAAACAGCGCAGGGTTTTGAGCCGGTCGCAAGCGGCTCCTGTTCGCTCGTACCACATCCAACACTTTCCACAACCCGATACTTACCACCGGGCATCCAAGTCAGCAAATGTGGAAAATAAGATATTAATTATTTACGGCCGCCGAAAGCATATAAAAAAGAAAGCTTCCCCGTGGGAAAGCCTCTTCCTTATATATAAACCGCCCGTTGCGGACGGGAGCGGAGCGTCTGACCTCACGCGCTCCGCACCTTGTTCGATATTCAATCGTTGTAAGTCGGGAGG
>JAIRSN010000021.1 GCA_031255425.1 Dysgonamonadaceae bacterium | reverse complement strand
AAATGCGGTTGTAAGAAATACTGTTAGAAACAGGTATTTAAATAATGTTTTCATCAGATGAATGTTCTTCTCAAACGCAAAAGTAGTATAATATTTCGTATCTGCAATAAAATTACATACTTAAAAGAGGTTGCGCCTCCGATTATGAAAATTCAACCCATCCCAGGTTGAATATGCGGGTAGAAAAACGAAAAGCGGAGGGTGCCGAAATATGCCCCCGCCGCCCCTGATTCTTTTCCTTTTTCTTTCAGGCTGCGCCTCCGCCTCCTACGCGCAGGGGGATTGCAACCACACTGCGATTATTTTGTTGATAAAAATCATCCCCTGCCGTATGATAATCTTACGGACGCTTCGGATGCCTTCCCATTTCAAATTCGAGCAAGCCACCTTTAGCGATTTCCTCAAACAGAAGATACGGTTTGGAATACGGTTGGCCGTTGAGCCGGACGCTTTGAATGTAAAGATGCTCCGGACAGTTGTTTTTTGCCTTGACCGTAAACGTCTTGCCGCCGCCTGTGCGGATGACTGCCTCGTCTACGAGCGGACTGCCGAAGACATACTTCCCGCCCGCCGGCTCCACCTGGTAAAACCCAAGCGCAGAGAGAATATACCATGCCGACATCTGCCCGGCATCCTCATTTCCGCAAAGGCCGTCCGGACGATCGGAATAAAGCTGCGTCATAATCTCGCGCACCCGCCCGGCGGTCTTCCAAGGCTGCCCGGCGCAGGAATACAGGTACGCAATGTGGTGACTCGGCTCGTTGCCGTGGGCGTACTGCCCGATCAGCCCGCTAATATCGGGCGAAGCCTGGCTGCCGAGGTCGCCTTCTGCGGTGAAAAGCGAATCGAGCTTGGCGAGAAACGCCTCCTTTCCGCCAAACAACTCCATCAACCCCGGAACATCGTGCGGAACAAGCCACGTGTACTGCCACGCATTGCCTTCCGTGTAATCATTTTCGCGGTGGATCGACTCAAACGGGTTGAACGGCAGGCGAAACTTGCCTTCCGACGACAGTCCCCGGACAAAACCGGTTGCCGGATCGAAATAATGCCGGTACGACCGGCTTCGATCCAAGAAATACGCATACTCTTCCTCCCGGTTCAGCTTCCGCGCGGCCTGCGCCAAGCTCCAGTCGGCAATCGCATACTCCATGCACTTGGAAAGCCCTTCCTCCTCCTTGTCGAAGGGGATATATCCATACGCCTTCAAATGGGCAAGCCCCCGCTCGTCCAGCAGGGCAGAGGTCTTCATGGCTTCGAAAGCCAGCCGGTGGTCGAACCCGCCGAACCCTTTCAGTATCGCATCCGACAGGACGGGAATCGCCGGGTTGCCGACCATGCAATTGGTTTCGCAGCCCATTAAATGCCACACCGGGAGCTTTCCCTGTTCCCGGTAGATATGAATCATCGTGTTCATCAGGTCTGCGATTCGCTCCGGGTGAATGATCGTCATCAGCGGATGAGCCGCGCGATAGGTATCCCAGAGCGAGAAAGTGGTATAGTTCACAAAAGAATTCCCCCGGTGAACCTTCCCGTCCGCCCCGCGGTAATCGCCGTTCGAATCGCAGAATAACGAGGGCGACATCATCGTGTGAAACATCGCCGTGTAGAAGATTTTTTTCACCGCGGAGTCCTGCGTTTCGATCCGTATCTTATTTAATTCCCGGTTCCAGTCGCGGCGGGCGTCCCCGGCGGTGTCCTCAAAGTTCCATCCGGGAAGCTCGGCACGCAGGTTTTGTTTCGCATTGGAGATGCTCACGGGCGAGAGCGCCACTTTCACAAAAACCTCCCTCGTTTCGGGTAAATCGAAGGAGACGACGCCGTAAACACGTTGCGCCTTCAGTTCTTTTTCGTTCCGTTTCGAATGAGTATCGGAGACAAGGAATTGCCTGATCGGTTGGGAGAACACGGCAGTAAAATAGAGGCGCTGGTCGTTAGCCCACCCGGTTGAAAACCGGTATCCGGACACGACGGAATCGTTTTCCTGGACAATAAAGCCTTCCACGGGCGCATCCCAGCCGGTACCGTTTTCCAGGTCGATGACCACGCCGGTCGTCCCTGCCTTTTCGGGGAAAGAATACCGGTGAAACCCGACGCGAGGAGTCGCCGTCAGCGCCACATCAACGCCGTAGCGGTTCAGGTGAACGCTGTAAAAGCCGGGCGCAACCCGCTCGGAAGCCCGCTCGAAAGACGACCAGATGCCCGACTGCGGGTCGCCGGGCGTTCCCCTGCAAAGGTTGACCTCTTCGGTCACCGGCATCAGCGAAATATCGCACAGGTCGCCAATCCCCGTCCCGCTCAAATGGGTATGGCTGAATCCGATAATCGTCGTATCGGAAAAGTGGTATCCCGAAGTCTGGTCCCATGTCTGCAAAACACTCGCCGGGCCTAACTGCACCATCCCGAAAGGACGGTTTGCCCCGACAAACACATGTCCATTCCCCCCGGCGCCGATGTAGGGGTCTACATAGGAAGTCAGCGCCCGTTCGCCCGCCGTACCCGGCTGCCGCTGGCAGGCATTTGCGAAAAACAACAGTCCCGCAACGCCGGCAATCATCATTACATTTTTCATAAAGCGTATTTCAATATTGTTTGGAAAAAGAATAGGGGGCGTCCGAATCGCAGATGCCTCGCTGTTTATTCGGTAAGTCCGACAGTTCGAATGTCATAGTCACTCCTTTCAGAAGCCTGTCGTGCGTTACGTAGTTTTTGGTATATTCCGTGCCGTTTATTTTCAGTGATTGAATATACGGCTGGTTCCGTTCGTTGTTGGTCGAGACGGTCACCTTTTCCCCGTTTTCCAGTTCGATTACCGCCTTCCGGAAAAGGGGCGTTCCGATCACATATTCATTGGTCCCGGGACAAACCGGGTAAAATCCCAACGCCGAAAAGACAAACCAAGCCGAAGTTTGCCCGTTGTCCTCGTCGCCGCAGTATCCGTCCGGCGTGGGGCGGTAAAGTTTCTCCATCACTTCGCGCAGCCGGTATTGCGCTTTCCACGGCTCCCCGGAATAGTTATACAGATACAGGGCATGTTGCATCGGCTGGTTGCCGTGTGCATAATTGCCCATATTCATCAGTTGCATTTCCCGGATTTCGTGGATGACATACCCATAATATCCGGCATCGAAATGCGGCGGAATAAGAAACACCGAATCCAGCATCCGGTTAAACGCCGCCTTTCCACCCATCAGGTCGATCAGTCCCTGCACATCGTGAAACACCGACCAGGTATAATGCAGGCTGTTCCCTTCGGTAAAGGCATCTCCCCATTTCAAAGGATTAAACGGGGATTGAAACGTTCCGTCCCGATTTTTCCCGCGCATCAGTTGGGACTCTTTATCAAAAAGATGACGATAATTCTTCGCACGCCGGGCAAAAAGATTCACCTCCTCGTCCGGGCGGTTCAAGGCTTTGGCAAGTTGATAAATCGTCCAGTCGTCGTAGGCATATTCCAGCGTACGCGCGGCGTTTTCATTGATTCCGACATCGTAAGGAACATAACCCAATTCATTGTAATAATCGTATCCCAGGCGTCCCGTGGAATTTACCTCCGGATGTACGTGACCGGTCCCTTTCAGAACCGCTTCGTACAGCGCCTGAATATCGTAGCCTCGCAAGCCTTTCAGGTAAGCGTCCGCAACGACGGAAGCCGAATTATTCCCAATCATGCAATTCCGGTGCCCCGGGCTTGCCCATTCGGGGAGGAAGCCGCTTTCCCTGAACGCATGAACCAACCCCTCCTGCATCTGCCTGCTTATGGAAGGAAATACCAGGTTCAGGAACGGAAACAGGCACCGGAACGTATCCCAAAAGCCCGTATCGGTAAACAGGTAGCCGGCTTCGACCTTCCCGTTGTAAGGACTGTAATGAAAAACGTTGCCCCCGGCATCTATTTCGTAGAATTTCCTCGGGAACAAGACCGAACGGTAAAAAGTGGAGTAAAAAGTCCGGATATTGTCCACTTCATCATCCTCTATCCGGATTCGTCCGAGGGTTTCGTTCCAGATTTGCCGTCCCTTTGCCTTGACCGTCTCGAAATCGCCGGCCAATTCGTTCAAATTCCGTTCGGCCTGTTCCGGACTTATGAAAGACGACGCCACGCGCGCATGCACTTTTTCGCCCTTTCCGGTAGAGAAGCTCACAATCGCGCCGGCATGGTCGGCGGTTACCTCGTCCTGCCCGTCCATAATGTTGCCATTCTTCACCACCTGCCGGAAAGTAAAAGGTTTATCAAACCGAATCACAAAATAATTCTTGAAATTATCCGGCACACCGCCGCTGTTTTTCGTTGTATAACCGACGATTTTATTTTCCCGGGGAATAATTTTCACAAAAGAGCCCTCATCAAAAGCGTCTACAATGACGCGGGCATTTTCCGTTTCGGGAAATGTAAAGCGGAAAAACGCGGCGCGTTCAGTCGGCGTAATTTCCGTTGTCACATCGTGATCCGCCAGGTAGACCCTGTAATAATACGGCTTCGCAACCTCCGCCTTGTGGGAGAACCAGCTTGCGCGGTCGTCCTGGTCAAAGACCAACGGTCCGCAGACAGGCATAATGGCGAACTGACCGTAATCATTGATCCACGGGCTGGGTTGATGCGTTTGTTTGAACCCTCGAATTTTGTCCGCATCGTAAGTATAGCCCCAACCGTCGCCCATTTTCCCGGTTTGCGGCATCCAGAAATTCATTCCCCACGGCAGCGCGATTGCCGGATAAGTATTCCCGGAAGACAAGTCCGGTTTCGATTGCGTTCCCATCAACACATTCACGAAATCGACCGGATTATTTCCCGGCGAAAGGAGATAAAAGGCACAAAGGAAGCAAGAAAGAGAAAAAATACGTTTCATTTGGTTTAAAATTGCAGGGCTAAAATACAAAATGTCCGGAACAAAACCAATTTTTTCGTTCCGGATTTTATGTTTTAAGACGCGGTCACCCGTTGCGCCTTGCGTGGGATTCACACCCTTTTAAAATTTACCTGGATTCTTTGTTTGCCGTTTGGTATATCCGGTTCCGGTAAAGACAACTCCAACTTATATAAATACGAGAAAGATTTCTTACTTGATTTCTGAATGATAGGTGGTATTTGACTTACCGTTCACAACCCAAAAAAAAGTTGCCTTTACCATTTACCGGAAATATATTTTTAAGTCCATATCCACAATCGCCTGTTGCGAGTGCAAAAGTAAAAAATTTCCTTCGCTTCATAGGCATTGTTTTGTATCAAATAATCAGATGTTGCGTTTATATTTCGAACACCTTGCTTTGGCGGCACGTAATGCAACTTCAGGCAATTGGCACAAGTCCGGGACTTCCGGGCTTACGTTTTTTATGGCTTTTGCCGATTGATTTTCGTTGCCGTAATTTTTGCGTACTTGGAAGAAAAGCCGTACTTTTGCATGCCGTAAAACATAAAAAAAAAGATATTCAAAATAAATCGTAAATTAAATAGTTAAAAAAATGGCAAGATTAGATTTAAGCAAGTATGGCATTTCGGGTAATTATGAGATTGTTCATAACCCTACTTATCAACAGCTTTTTGAGGCTGAAACCGACCCGAATAACGAAGGGTTCGAAAAAGGCGTTGAAACAAACACCGGCGCTGTATCTGTTGATACGGGTATTTTCACCGGTCGTTCTCCCAAAGATAAATATTTTGTAAAAGATGCAATCACCGAAAAAAATATGTGGTGGGACGGGGTTATCAATCGTCCGGTCAACACCGCGGTGTGGGATCATTGCAAGGGGCTGGTTACCCAAAGGCTTGGTTCCGTAAAGAAACTGTATGTCGTGGACTGCTTCTGCGGCGCCAACGAAGATACCCGCATGAAGGTGCGCTTTATTATGGAGGTCGCTTGGCAGGCTCACTTTGTGACCAATATGTTTATCCGTCCTTCTTTGTACGATCTGGCCAACTTCGGAGAACCCGACTTTGTTGTCATGAACGGTTCGAAAGTAACCAACCCGAACTGGAAAGAACAAGGCTTGAACTCCGATGTGTTTGTGCTTTTCAACCTGTCGCAAAAGACAGCGGTGATCGGCGGAACGTGGTACGGCGGCGAAATGAAAAAAGGTATCTTCTCCCTGATGAATTTCTACCTGCCCTTGAAAGGCATTGCATCCATGCATTGCTCGGCAAACGTAGGCGAAAAGGGCGATGTAGCAGTGTTCTTCGGACTCTCCGGTACCGGGAAAACAACCCTCTCCGCAGACCCGAAACGCTTCCTGATCGGCGACGACGAACACGGATGGGACAATAAAGGCGTTTTCAACTACGAAGGCGGTTGCTATGCCAAGGTGGTCGATTTGAGTGAAGAAAACGAACCGGATATATGGCGTGCCATCCGGCGCGATGCCCTGCTGGAAAACGTAACGGTGGAAGCCGACGGAACGCCCAATTACGCGAAATCCGCCTCCAAGACGGAAAATACCCGCGTATCCTATCCGATTTATTTCATCAATAAAATCGTTCTACCTTCGCGTGCCGGACATGCTTCCAAGATTATTTACCTGAGCGCCGATGCCTTCGGAGTGCTTCCTCCGGTTTCTATCCTGGACGAAAAATCGGCTCAGTATCACTTCCTTTGCGGTTATACATCCAAGTTGGCGGGCACGGAACGCGGAATTACCGAACCCGTCCCCTCGTTCTCTCCTGCATTCGGGGAAGCGTTCCTGACTTTGCATCCGACCATCTACGCCAAAGTGTTGGCAGATAAAATGAAAGAGCATAACGCGACCGCTTACTTAGTAAACACCGGTTGGAACGGAACGGGCAAACGGATCTCCATCAAAGATACCCGCGCCATCATCGACGCCATCATCGACGGCTCCATCCTGAAAGCCGAAAAGGTACATATCCCGATTCTGAATCTTTATGCCCCGAAAGCATTGAACAATGTTTCGCAAGGCATCCTCGATCCCAGGGATACTTACGCTCCCGTTTCCGAATGGGAAACCAAAGCAAAATCGCTGGCGGCTAAGTATATCAAGAATTTCGAACAATACACCGATACGGAAGCCGGCAGAGCGCTGATTGCTTCCGGCCCGCAGTTGTAAGTCCGGAAATAAACAAAAAGAGAACACGGATATACTGATTTATTCAGTGGTATCCGTGTTCTTTTTTTTGGCTTCCGGCAAACCTCAGCGGTCGTTGCCGGATCCGTTCCCTAATTGAAGGGATAATTCCTCGACAATGTGATTCAAATCGCTTGTCAGGTGAGTCGCATCGAAAACGATAGCCGCCTGGTTATAGAACGGCTCCCTTTCGGCAAGGGTTTCGATGATAAACCGTTCCATCTCCTCCTTATTTTTATCCTTTACCAGCGGCCGGTCGCGCCTGCCGGTTATCAGGCGCCGGATCAGTTCGTCCGGGGAAATCTTCAAATAGACGGTTTTCCCTAATCCGTTCATAACAGACGCATTGTCAAAAAAACAAGGCGTGCCTCCGCCGGTCGAAATAACTACATTTTCAAATTGGGAAACTTCAAGCAGGGCTTTCCGTTCGATGTCCCGGAAATGTTCTTCGCCTTTTTCGGCAAACAACTCGTTGATTGTTTTCCGGTAACGGCTTTCGATAAATAAATCCAGGTCGATAAATTGCAGGTTCAATTTTTGAGACAGCCGTTTGCCGATTGTCGTTTTTCCCGCTCCCATGTAACCGATTAAGAATATTTTTTGCATATACGAAACTATTTTGCAAAAGTAATCCGTTTGAGGCAAAAATAAAAGCGGTTGCGGCGGGCGGCACAGCCGCTTTTATATTTTAAAGAGGCAAGGTATTGTATTTTCAAAGATTTTCACTATTTTTGTGCGGTTTTTTTTACAAAGCATTGATTAAAGCATAAAAACCGATTTTTATACATATTTAATTTAAGAAAGCGTTAGCTTTTATTCTTGTTTACAGAAATCTGAACAATTTCAATACATGCAAGGATAAGTAAGTAAACGCTCGCGTAGAAAGCGTGGGCATAACTTATTTGCATGTATAGGTAGTTCAGAACCTCTGTAAACAGATAAAGTTAGAATCCCGCGTATTCTATGCTAATATCCAAGTGTCTTGTCTGATTTAACAATTAATTAACAATTCATTTTTTTCCGTATATTCCGATTTT